>CAYYBU010000060.1:0-9591 GCA_964469945.1 uncultured Planctomycetaceae bacterium | reverse complement strand
CGGGGCTGCGCTTGGCGAATTTCGAGAAGAAGGCCTACCCCGAGAAATTCCGCCAGTTGAAGCGGCTGCGGAAAGAACTCGCGGAACTGGAATCGCGCGCGGCCTCCGACGGCTCCCTGTTCACGGGCGCCGAAGTTCTCGACCTGCATCGCCAGATTCGCAGCGCCTTGGCCAGAATCGAGGAGGCGAAAGAGCCCATCCGCGGCGAATTCACCAACTCGCTGCGGGAGCGCTGCCCGGGCCTTGAAGAAGCGACCCCTTTCCACTGGGAAATCGAGTTTGCCGAAGTGTTCGAGGAGCATGGCGGGTTCGACATTATCGTGGGAAATCCGCCCTGGGGAGCCGACCTGGCCGAAATCCGCGCGTATCTTGAGGACGGACCCTTCGCCTTGGCCCGCGGGCAGTACGACAGCTATGAATTGTTCATCGAGTTGGGCCGGCGGTTGCTGCGCGAGGGGGGCATGTTCGGCTTCATCATTCCCGACAGCATCACGTTGCCGGAACACGAGCCCTTGCGCCGCATGTTGCTGGACCAAACCGCCTTGACGCGGCTGGTGCGGGCGGGCGAAGGGATCTTCCCCGCCGTCTTTCGCGCTGCCTTCTTCCTCTGCTTCGCGAACCAGCCCCCGCCGCCGCAACAACAAATCCGCGTGGGAACGCTTCGCAAAGATGATCGCCGGTTATTGGAGGAGGACACGTTGTTCCATCGCAGCAAGACGATCGCGGAGATCGTCGGGGAGAGCGGGCATGACGTGGAGCAGTCCCGCTACCGCGCCAACCCGCGATACGAGGTCGATATCTTTGCTAGGGTGATCGACGCGCCCGTTGTTGCGAGAATTGACCAGCCGCGCATTGACTGGGAGTCCTTGACGGAGAAAGGACGCGGAGCAGAGATCGGCAAGTCCGGCGAGGTGCTGCAGTGCCCCTATTGTTACAAATGGGATAACGTCCCGCGCAAGGTGAAGGGGGCCTGGCGGCCCAAGACGTGCCACCATTGCGGCCGCGAGTTTGCTTTTGAAAACGCGGCGAAGCACGAGATCATTATTGCCGAGAAGCCGCGAGGAAAGAGCTGGAAAGGAATCATCTCGGGCGAGGCAGTCAACCGTTATTCGCTTGGCGCCACCGACTTCATAGACACCACCAAGGACGGCATCAACTATAAGGCGGCGGAATTCTATGAAGGCAAACGCATCCTGGTACGGCAAACGGGTGTCGGGATCTATGCCACGATCGACGAATCAGGCGCATTCACGAACCAGTCGGTGTTCACTTGGAGAATGCGCCGGGACTTGCAGGCCGATTGGTCCCGATATCGTTTGGAGTACATTCTGGGTGCGTTGAACTCGCGCACCATGCTGTACCGCTATTACATGAAAAGCGGTGATACGGAATGGCGCAGCTTTCCGCGTTGGACTCAGGAACTGGTTCAGCAATTGCCCATCCGCGCCATCGACTTCTCCCAGCCGCGCGAGGCGAAGCTGCACGACGAGATCGCCGACCGCGTCGCTGCCGTCCTGGCGATGGGCAAGCCACCCGTGACGCATGACGACTACCAGATCGAGATGCTTGTCATGCAACTTTACGGCATCACGCGATCGATGTGCCGGCGGATCTTCGATGTGCTGCACGAAGTGCAACGACTGCGGGTCATCCGCGAGATGAGCATCGCCGAGCCCGACATGCTCCTGGACGCACTGCCGGAGTAGCAACGTATCCGGCACACTCCGGGCCGTGAAATCTTGTAGGGTGGGTCAAGCAAATTGCGATCCTGGCCGAGCGTTGGCCGCCCGACAAGCGGCTGTCTCAAACGACGGGTGGGCGCACCGATGGACCGGTTTGCGCAGCCCCGCCACGATCCGCTGTAAACGCATGGTGGGGCGTCGCTCCGCTCGACCCACCCTACGTGCGCAACCCGCCCGGCCCGGCCCATAGCGTCCGGCCATGCACGTAGACATCCTCGCCGACGGACTCGACAACCAGCCCCTCGATGGTCAACGCGGCCGACAACTGGGCCAGCCCCTCGCCGCCGATCGGACCGAGAGCGGCACTGCCGCCGATCAGCTTCGGGGCCACGAAAACGTGAACCTCGTCGATCTGCCGGGCGTCCAACAGGCTACCCAAAAGCTGGCCGCCCCCTTCCACCAGCACGTTGGTCAGCCGGCGGCGACCGAACTCTTGCCACAGCGCGTCGAGCCGCGCGGCAGGGGTCGCGCCCGGACAAACCAATACCTCGCAGCCGGCGTCGCCCAATCGCCGGCAGTCGCTTGCCGGCGCCTCGCTGCCGACGGCCACCAGCACGGGCGTTTCCCGGGCGGTGCGGACCAATTGGCTTTGCGAGGGCAACGCGGCCTGCGTATCGAGCACCACGCGGAGAGCAGTCCGTGGACCGGGTGGCCGGGCGGTCAACAGCGGATCATCGCGGAGGGCCGTTTCGCGGCCGACGACAATGGCATCCATGCGGCCGCGCAGGGCATGGACGATCTGCCGCGACGCGGCCGAGGAGATCCACTGGCTGGCGCCGGTGCGGGTGGCGATCTTGCCGTCCAGGGTCATGGCCCATTTGGCCAAGATCCAAGGGCGGCCTTGGGCCAGCAGTTTCAGATACGGCGCGTTAAGCTGCCGGGCCTCGTCGGCCAACGCGCCAACCTCGACCGCGATCCCGGCGGCCTGAAGTTCGGCCATACCGCCGCCGGCCACCTGGGGAAATGGATCGGGCGTGGCCGCCACCACGCGGCGAATGCCGGCCGCCACGATCGCGCGGGTGCAAGGCGGCGTCTTGCCGAAATGGCAGCAGGGCTCCAGCGTCACGTAGAGGGTGGCCCCGGCCGCACGGCTGCCGGCCAACCGCAGGGCCTCGATCTCGGCATGATCGCCGCCAAAACGGCGGTGCCAGCCTTCGCCGATGATCTCCGCGCCGTGGGCGATCACGCAGCCGACCATGGGGTTCGGCTCGACTTGGCCTTGGCCGAGGGCCGCCAAGTCTAGCGCCCGCCGCAGATGCCAGAGGTCTAGTTCGTGGGAATTCATGGGCGGCCTCTAAAGTATCCGGCACACTCCGTGTGCCGCCGGGCGAACGGCATACGGAGTGTGCCGGATACATTCCTCAATCGGGCGTCCAGATTTTGCCGCCCTGACCGGCCTGCTGGCTGTCGGGGGTCCACAACTTGCCGGCCTCGGCGGCCGTGTCCGCGGCCGGGGCGAAGTCGCCTTCCGGGCCGTCGGGCATCGGGGCCGGTGTGCCGTCCGGCCGCAAGGCGCCGACCTCGATGAGCATGTGCGTCAACGTCTCGGCCACGTTGGGCTCGCGGATATGCTGCCGCTCGATATGCTCGATCAGCCGCATGGCCTCCTGGCCTTGCCCACGGCCGAAACAGAGCGACAACTCCAGCAAATCCCAGGAAGCGCAGGATTGCTTGGCGGCCAGGGCCGCCTGCCGCCCTTGCTCGACGTAGCCCAGGGCTTGCTGGAAATCCTCGGCCGTTTGGGCCAGTGCGCTGAAAGCCTGTTGGCGTTCGGGCCGGCCTTCCAGGCTAGGACGCTCGACGATCGCCTGGGCGAACGTCCGCAACGGTTTCCGCACGCCAAAGGCACCGGCGCGACGGAACCCCAACAGCAGGGCATCGTCGGCAAGCTGCTCGACCATCACGCGTGCCAATCGCGTCAGCGGCAGCGTGGCCATGACGGCCACCGGTGCATGGATCGGTTCTGGCAGCGGCAGGCCCAAGGCGCCGCGCAACTCGTCGAAATCGAACTTCACCGGCGACTCGTCGCACCACATTTGCAAGAGCATGATGGCAGCCAGCAGCTTGATCCGCTGTGCCGGATCGGCGGCCGCCTGGCGGGGCGTCTGGCCGGCCAGCAGCGCCAGCGGACGCGCCGGCCACTGCTCCAGCAACATGCCGCGCAGGTGTTGGGCGGCCATCGCGGCCAGTTGTTCTTGGGCCATGCCGCGCGGCGGATGCCACTTCCGCTGTAGCAGCTCCCGGCTGGCGGACATCTTTCCCATCGTCTCCTGGCGGGCCTCGGCATCCACGGCATCGCCAGCCAGGCTCCGGAGCCAGGCGACGAGCGACGCGGCCTCGTCGGCCGCCACGCCGAGCACTTCCAGCCGCGCTTCGCGATCGGTCTGACGACCGAAGAGCATGGCCTGGCCAGCGAGCATCGGCATGGTTTCCAGCGTGAGCCCGTCCGCGCTAGGCGGCACGGCACGATTCAACAAGAAGCAGATCAGCCGCGGCGGCGGCGAGTCTTCCTCGGCCATCGCTGCCGGATCGAAGGGGAGTTGCACGGCGCGGGGTTCGCTCAAAAGGGCTTCCTGCAGACGATCGACGTCGCGGACCGTCCAGGTGAGCTTGAGCACCTCGACCAGGTCTCCCAGCGGGTCGGGCGACAGCAACATGGCCAGTAGTTCCGCTTCCACGGCGTCGTCCAGCGGAACCTCCAGCGCGGCGTATTTCCGCAAGGCGTCGATGGCTCCGGCGCGATCGGCCAGCCAGGTTCGCAATGTGGCCAGACTGCGCCAGACCAACGCCGCGTCGGGAACCTCCGCGGCCAGTTTCTCCAGCCGCCGGGCCGTCTCCGGCCAGCGAATCTGCGCCAGCGGCGCGAAGGCCTCTTCCAAGCGCTCGGCCCAGGGCGCGTCGGGCGGGGCGTGATCCAAGGAAGGCTCGCTCTTCATGACCAGCGGGATCCGCGGCGAACGGTTCAGGGCCACCAGCCGCTCCAGGGGCTCCTGGTCCTCGTCGGCCACGGTCATCTGCACGCGCAGCAGGGCCTGGGCGGCCAGCCAATCTCCCGCTTCCATCAGGGCCTCGGCAATCACGCCAATGGCTTCGTAGACGCGGCCTTCCAATTGTTGGCCGGAAGCCTCGAGGGCCCGGTGCAACAACCGCGTCCCTTCCAGCAAATCATCCCCGATGGCAATGAGCATGGCCTGCTCGGCCAGGGCGATGGGATTGTCGGGAAACTGCTGGAGGAAAGCGGCCGCATGGGCCTGGGCCGGCTCGACCTGCCCGGTTAACCGCAACAGCAGGCCCTTGATCGCCAGCAGACACGCCCGGGGCCGACCGTGCTCCAACAGTTGATCGATATGCTGGAGGCAGGCGATATGTTGCTCTGCTTCCATCATCCGGTCGATCTTGTTCAATTCGGCGACGAAGTCAGGGCAACAGAATTTGACCTTTTTCCCGGTACCCCCGGGACAGAGGGAATAGGCGTCGATGGGCATGATGGCTGGTCTGGGTGTGGAAACGGAAACGAGCCCTTCATCGTAGCAGAGATCGAGTCCGCCGGGCAGGGCCCCCTACAGCGGGCAAAACGGCGTTGCTCAACTTATTCTGACGCGGGGCCTCAACGCGTGGCCACGGTGGCACGCTTCTCGGCAATCCTCGCCAGCAGCGCCTTCTGCGGATTGGCGAACTTGCTGACCCCCTCGGCCATCAACACCGTTTCCAGCCGCTCCATGTCGACCAGGCGATCGATCTCGCCGACCACGTCTTCCGGGGGCAGCTTGTCGATCCGGCGCGTGAAGGTGAGGTCGCTCTGGCTGACGGCCTCATTGGTCGCCGGCGGGTTGGTCTGGATATCGCTGCCGGCAAAGGCTTCGACATACTTCCAGGGGGCATCTCCAGGCCGCTTGACGCCCGTGCTGGCGAAAACGATCTCCTGTTCCAGGCGGGTCGGCCGTTGTGCCCAAAAGGCTTGGTTTTCCGCCCAGATCCGCTTGGCATTGAGAATGCCCACCATGCCCTGAGCGGCCGGGGAAAGCTGCGGCACCGCCTTTTCCGTGTAAACGTCCAAACGGGAAACGAAAATGCTGTAGACGCTTTTGAACTGATCGAGATTCGCCCGCGCCCGGGCACCCCGCCATACCGCGTCACGCGCCGCACGATACTGTCGGACGGTGAAAATCAGCGTGACATTCACTTTTACGCCGGCGGCCACCAGTCGTTCCAGGGCGTCGATCCCGGCCGGCGTGGCCGGCACCTTGATGAGGCGGTTTTTTTGTTCGGCCGACCATTGCCGCCCCAATTCAACGTATTGCGCTGCCCGCTCCCGCGGCGGCAGGTTCCGCTCGGGATCTTCCAAAAGCGGATCGATCTCGAAACTGACATAGCCATCGTCGCCCTGAGTTTGTACCCAGACGGGAAAGAAGACTTCTTGGGCTTCGCGCACCAGGTGGTCGGTGAGCCGCCAGGCGATCTGCTCGTCGTCGAGCCCCTCCTGAATGGCATGGTCAATGAAGTCGTCGTAATGGCCACCGCCGACGAGATCCGCCACGATAATGGGATTGGAGGTTGCGCCGGTTGCCCCCGCGGCACGATTGCGACGCACCAGCTCCAGGTCGATTGAATCGAGCCACAGTTTCGTGCCGGTAGCCAGCAAGGATTGTAGTGCGTTCATAGGTCATCCGTGAAAAATAGGGTAAATGGGTAATGTTTCTGGTGATCGTCGGCCAAGCTGCGGCGGCGTCCCCTGTATTATTCGCAGATGGCCGCGAAATGGAAGGATGGAATGTGTCTTTGTGGTTCCTTTCTGTTGGCTGCCGCGGAACGCAATAAGACACGGCGAGTGGCGAAGGTGCATTGAGTGTGGTGAGTGGGTATGAATGCTTGGCTTTGTCGGTCGTCAAAATTGGGGCCTTTTGTGAGAATTTGCCGGTTATTCCTGTTCTGCGGGCGAATTATTGGCCGATTAGGCTGTGTGAACTTTCGCATCCAGCAGATCAACGCGCTCGTACATCCTTTAGCCTGCTGGTGTGTTAAGGAGGACCGCGTGGTGAAACTCGCAAGAGGGCGAATTTTGGCCAAACTGACCTGTTTCAGCCTGATTCTGGCGGTCCAGATCGCGGCGGTCTGTGCCGCAGCCCCCAGCACGATGGCCGATCAGGCTAGTCCGCAGCCATCAAGCCCACAAGCGGCCAGTCCGCAGGGCGCGGCCGCGGAGTCCATTCCCGCGGGCACGCCACAGGCCCAGACGCCGGCCCCTCAGGCCGGGCAGACTGCGCTGGACGACAACGCCAGTTGGTATGCCGGGACGTTCGGGGAGAACTGTTCCACCCCCGGATGCTGCGAGATTTGCGGTGGTGGCAGCGGCCCGCCGCCTTGCTATTATATTGAGGGCGACGTCCGCGTGTTGATGCGCAGCCGGGCCATATCCGGGAACTTGACCTACGAACGCACCACCGGGACCGAATTCCAGCCCACGGCGCTGGAATTGGCGCCTCGACTGTCCTTCCGTTCCGTCGATTCGATTATCGCCCCCGGCCTGGAAGGCACGATCGGCTGGTTCTTAGGACACGATTGCAACAACCGTGACGAGTTCCTGGAGTTCACCTATTGGGGACTGGAGAATTGGCAGGGGACGGCCGGCTACCAAAGCGGCTCGTACGTCTTCGTCGAGAACAATTCCGCGGGCGTGCCGACGCTGGTCACCAGCAGCCAAAACCTCTATAGCCCGTTCCCCCTGACGGTGCTAGGGTTCAATCGGGCCGATTTTCAAAAGGTCACGGTCGATTCCACCCTGAACAACTTTGAAGTGAACTACCGTTTCAGCGCCCGCAGTGCGCCGGACCGGATGGTCTTGTACCCCAACGGCCGCTGGCGGCGCGAGTGCCGGCCCGGCTTCTACGCGTCGTATTTGGTCGGCTTGCGGTTGATGCAGTTCGACGACGTGGCCGATTACCACAGCCAGGGAACGACCACCAACTCGGCCGGCGCCACCGTGCCGGTTACCGGCGATTACGACGTCACCACGCACAATACGCTGTTGGGGGCCCAGATCGGCGGCGAATACACCTATCGGCAATGCTGCTGGCAGGCCGACGTTCACGGCCGTGCCGGCACTTTCTTCAATGTCTCGGAGATGCACAGTTCGGTCGTCACCACGCCGAACGCGCCATCGCCGATCGACGAACTGACCCCCATCGGCCTGAATAGCCAGGCGGGAATCAACCGCGACGTGGCCGCAGTGGTCGGGGAGTTCGGCTTTGCCACGACCTACAAGTTCCGGCCGAATCTCATTGGCCGGGCGTCCTACGACTTCACCTGGTTGGGCGGCCTGGCCTTGGCGCCGGACCAATTCCAGTTCACGGCCAATCCGCAGGCCGCAATCAGCGCCCATGGGATGATGTTTGTGACCGGCCTCTCCCTGGGGCTGGAATATACGTGGTGAAGGGTGGGGGATGAAGAGGGTATCATCTTTCCTTCCCTTGTGTCTCGATGGGCCCCGTCCGCTTTTCCGCCCTCCATATCGCCCCGGCTTGCCCGCTATGTCAATGACAGCCGGCTCGTAGTCTGTCGCTACTTGGATTGATTGGCTGAGTGCCACTGGCTCTGCCAGTGCTTTTGGTGGTGGCAAGACACTGGCAGAGCCAGTGGCACCCATTAGGCAACGGCAGACAGACCATTAGGCCAGAAAAATCCCGCGAGGCAGGGTAGGAGGGGCGCGGGGACGCAAATGATGACGTGGAACAGAGGAGACAAGTCCTCATTTCCTTGTACAGTTTGTGTCTCTGCGGTCCATTTTTTCAGCCCGTTGTTCATCCCGCCGCTTTCCTTCCGTCTGCCGCCCGCCCGCCTTTTTCCCGTCTTTCGGACGTGGTTTTACACTCTTTAGATAGGTTATCTATCTAGCCGAAAGATGTAGTTTGGAAAGAAAATCGGATTGCGTGGGAAAAACTCAACAAAGAGGCGTGCTAAACGCTTGCAACTTTTTCAATTTTGATTATCATAAGGGTTGCGTGGAATTCTCTGGGGATTCCATGATGTCGTTCAACCCCATTTTGAGGCAGCGTCTGCAACAGTGACCTTCGCTTGTTCGAGGGGAGCTGCGCGCGCTGCCAAACGGAAACCACGATACGAGGCAGCGTTCGTTCCTCTGGACAACTGGAAGGTTGCAATCATGTCACGCAGACGCTTTGGCTGCTGGTGCGGGTGTATCGGTGCGCTGATTTATATGTGGCTGTCGGCCTGTGGGGCTGCGGCACGGGCCACGCCGATCACCCCTCTAAGTGACGATTATCTTCAGTCGACGGGTATTCAAGCCTATCTTTCCGGCAATGCCCCCGTGGTAACGCCCCGTTCGACCGTCACGTCTCGTGTCACGGCGCCAGTCGCTTCCGCCGTAGTCCAGACGACGTCGACGAAGTCCAGTACGCCAGCCGCCGCGACCGCGACCGCTTCCACGACGCCGACGAAGACGACGACTCCCACCACCTCGACAAGCCCGCCCACACCGGCAAAGACGACAACCCCTGCCGCGTCAACGGCCTCAACTACCCCCGCGAAGACGACTCCGACGACGACCCCGGCGACGAAAACCGCCTCGACCACGGCCGCGAAGACGACAACCACCCCATCAACGGCCGCGGCGGCGGCTGCCAAGACCACGGTGGCCATCACGGCGAAGTCGAGCCTAACGCAGCTCTCGAGTTTGCGGCTAGGCTTGACGAGCACTGCCACGACCAAGACGGCCACGACAACCAAAACGACCACGGTCGCCGCACCAACCGCATCCCAGAGCGTGGGCAGCAGCACGGTGGCCAAAACGACGGCGGCTGCCGCCACCGCGACCAGCAGTGCTTCAGCAGCC
>CAYYBU010000059.1:0-9697 GCA_964469945.1 uncultured Planctomycetaceae bacterium | reverse complement strand
AGCCCGTCATACTGGGGCGCGGGCGTGAGCATGTCGGCGTCCAACACGGTGCCGATCTTGTTGGGCACGTCGTAGTACATGCGGTTGGCGTAGATCACGCGCTCCCCCTGGCGGAAGACGACATTGCCTTCCATGTAGATTTCCAACGGCTGCCGATCCTCTTGCGGCGTCTGGCCGGACAGGTCGGGTTCGTGTTGGCTGCGCGTCCAGAGCACCAGCCGGTCGGTGGAGACGTCGATGGAGCCGAACCCCGCGACGCCATCGACGACGAGGTTGACGCCCGATTCGATGATTGCCACCGATTCGTTGGTTTGCGGATTGGGGATCCACTGGGCCTGTACGGGGACGTCGCCGCGGGGGAAGACGCGGACGCGCCGCGTACCGGGCGGCAGGGGCGTGCCCACGATGGGCGTGCCCGCCACCGGCGTGCCGGTCCTCAGCATTCCGGTCCTGGACGACGAGGGCGTCGAGGGGGGCGCGGCGAATTGGGCTACCTCGACCCGGCTGCTGTGGACAACATCGGCGCCGGCCGGGCTGCGCCGCTCCATGCCGCGCTGATAGACGCCCGGCAAGACGTTGGGGCAACCGGCGACGATGCCCGCCCGGACCTCGACCGTCGCGCTGCTGAAAAAGCGACCCAACCAGGTGGCGTCGGCCAATTTGAAGGGCCGGCCGCCGCGTTGCGCCTCGATCGTCACGCCCCCTTCCAGGTAGGCGATGACCTTGTTCCGCTGCCGCGTCGTCACGTCGGCACGATCGATCCACAGTACGGCTTCCTGGCAGCGGGCGGCGCCGGCGCCCTGGGTAATGAGACAATGGCCGCGCAGCACCCAGACTTCGTAACTGCCCTGCTGCCAGCGGTTGGCCGCCTCGGCGCTGATGAAGATCGGCTGGTTGCCGGGGAATTCGGGCAGGTCGACCTCGGCCAGGGCGGAGGTGGCGAGGAACATTGCCAACGTGGCCGCGGCGATACGGCAGCCACCGCGCGCACGCACAGCCCGCGCACACCGCCGTAGCCTGGCGCCCTCGCAGTCGGACGATTTCTTCCCCGGATGTGTTAGCAGACTAGCATCCTTGCTTTGCCGGCCGCCCATCGAAACCGGGCCGGGTCCGCGTAGCAATATGAAGAGAGAACAGTCGTTACGCAACGTGCCCAGAATTGAGCGGGCAGATTATAAGGAGGAACGCCGCGGGGATCAAGGCGGGTTCGGCGGAAGTTGTCGCGACACAACGTGTTGTCGTGCAACAGTTTGCGTCACATGCGCGGCACCCCCTCGCCCCGCAGCGCAAGTCAGGGCCGGCTACGGACCTATTCTCATGCATATTTCCGACGAAACGCGACGCCGGCCCATCTACCAATTTTCCTGGCTGGGGTCGTTACGTACGGTGGGCAGGTTCAATAATTCCTGGAGCACGTCGGGCGCCACCGGCTTGACGAGGTGGTGATTGAAGCCCGCCGCGCGGGAACGACCGCGGTCCTCCTCCTGGCCATAACCGGTGACGGCCACGATCATCGTCTTGGCGAACTCCGGTTGCCGGCGCAACTGCCTGGCCACCTGGTAACCGCTCATCCCCGGCAGGCCGATATCCAGCAGCACGACGTCGGGGTGGTAACTGTTGGCCAACTCCAGGGCGGTCGTGCCATTGTAGGCCACGCGAACGTCGTGCTTCCAGAGGGTAGCGATCTCGGCAAACGTCCGCGCCGCATCGACATTGTCGTCCACCACCAGGACCCGGCGGTGAATGGCGGCGCCGCCGAGGTGCGACTGGACCTCCGGCTTGTTCCCATTACCGTTGGTTGCCTTGTCTTGCAGGGCGGGCAAGCGAATGACGAACTCGCTCCCTTTGCCGGGCCCCTCGCTGAAGGCCTGTACGCTGCCGCCATGCTTCTCCACCAGGCTGCGGACCAACGTCAGGCCGATGCCCAACCCGCCCTGCGAGCGCGCCACGGAGCGGTCAGCCTGGGTGAACAGGTCGAAGACCCGCGGTAGCAGAGCCGCGTCGATGCCCATGCCGTCGTCCAACACCCGCACAATGACTTCGTCGCCCTTGCACTGGCCGCTGAGGAGGATGTGGCCCGGCTTGTCGTTGTACTTGGCGGCGTTGTTCAACAGATTGGTCAGCACCTGGGCCATGCGAACCGGGTCGGCTTCCAGCCAGACGGGCTCCTTCGGCAGCGAGACCACCAACTCGTGCTTCTGCGCGTCGATCAAGGGGCGGGCCGTTTCCACGCCGCGGGCCACCACGTCGGCCAGCGACACGCGCTCCTTGCGAAGCTGGATCTTGCCGCGCATGATCCGCGACACGTCCAGCAAGTCGTCCACCAACCGAACCATGTGCTGCACTTGCTGCTGCATCATCGTCCGCGCCCAGGAGGCCGTTTCCGCGTCGCAGCCCTCCATGCCCAGCAAATCCAAACCGCTGCGGATCGGCGCCAGCGGGTTGCGGAGCTCGTGCGCCAGCATGGCGAGGAACTCGTCCTTGCGGCGGTCGCCCTCCTTCACCTCGGCATACAGCCGGGCATTTTCGATGGCCACCGCGGCGCGATGGGCCAGGTCTTCCGCCACCGTCAGATCGGCCGCCGCGTAATGGCGCCGCGATTCGGCGTCGGCAAATACCAGCGCCCCCAGCAGCTTTCCCCGCACCTCCAGCGGTACGCACATGAAGGACGTCAGGCCGAAGCCGCGCAGCATTTTCAAATGCTCCTCGTCCTGCGCGAACTCCGCCAGCGTGGCTTCGGTGATGGTCGTCACCAGCTCGGAACGCCCGGAACGGACGACCTTCAAAGCGCCCTGCATGGTCAGGGCGCCCAGCGGGTAGCGGGCCTCCATCTGCCGCGTTTGTTCCACTTTGGCGGGATCGCTGTGGACGATGGCCACGCGGCGCACGGAACCGTCCGCTTCCAGCATGTCGACGGCGCACCAATCGGCGAAGAAGGGCACCGCCAGCCGCGCCACCCGTTTCAAGGTGCTGTCGAAATCGACCAGCGCCGCCAGCGTCGTGCTGGCATCGGCGAGGAACTTGAAGGTCTGCTCCGCCCGTTTCCGCTCGCTGACGTCGCGGACGATGCCGGCGAACATGCGGCGTTGCTGGAGACGGAACTCGCTGACCGCCAAATCCATGGGAAAAGTGGAGCCGTCCTTGCGGCGTCCCACCACTTCGCGGCCGATGCCGATGATCTTGGCCTGCCCCGTGTGCATGTAGTGGGATAGGTATTGGTCGTGGTGTTCGCGATAGGGCCCCGGCATGAGCATCTTGATGTTCTGTCCGACGACTTCGTCGGCCCGGTAGCCGAAGATGTGTTCGGCGGCCGGATTGAAGGTCTCGACCAGGCCCTGTTCGGTGATGGTGATGATGCCGTCGATGACGTGATCGATCACCGAGCGGACGCGGGCTTCGCCGTCGGCCAATTGCTCCATGCGCTGCCGCAGTTGCTCCTGCACTTCGGCCATGGCGGCGTTGCGCTGGGCGACCCGGCGTCGCAAGGAGCGCAAGAATACCGTCAGTACCACGATGATCGTGCCCACGGCCAGACAGGCGGCCAGGCTAACGCGGTGCGCCATCAGTGGCTTCAGCAACAGGCTGGCGGCCGTTGCCAAGGCCACCGTTAGCAGCGCGCAACCACAGCCCAACAGAAGATGGCGTATCCTTTTCTCCATGCTCAGCGCGGCTTGCCGACGAATTCCTCAATGACCTGAATCAGTTCGTTCGATCCCGCCGGTTTAGCGATCACGCGTTCCACCCCGACGGCGATCGCCGGGTAAACGGTGTCGATGGTGGGAAATCCGGTCACGAACACGCCCACAACGTCGGGCGCCATCTGGCGAATGCGCCGATACAACTCCACGCCGTCCATGCCGGGCATGCGGTAGTCGATCAACGCCAGTCCATAGGTCTTTTTTTGCACCAGTTCCAAGGCCGTGGGGCCATCGTAGGCCACGTCCACCCGATAACCGCGAAGCGAGAGAATTTTGGAAATGATCTCGCAACTGCTGCGATCATCATCCACGATGAGGATGTTCGTACTCGTTGCCACCGCTTTCACAGTCTCGGAAGTTCCTGTAGCCATGTCGAATAGCCCTCTGATAAGGGTACGTACCGGGGCGCTTGGAATATGCGCGACGACTACCGCTCTCGGGGCGATAGACGAGCCTTCAACGAGACCCATTTGGCGCCAATGAATCTTAGGCACTGCCGGCCACGAGTGAAGGGGCCAAAACCGATTTCGCCGAAATAGCCGCCAGCGGCAACACTCCCCTGGCCCGTCTCTCGCCGGCGATAGACCAGAAGAGGGGCCGGGAGGTGAGGCCGGGCCGGTTCTGCTGGAAAGCAGGTCGGGCACCCCCGTGGCCGATCTGCCAGGGAGGACCGGAATAACACCGCTTGCCAGCGATGCGCGGTGATGCTAGGCTCTCGTTTCTAGTGGAGAATGGTTCCGCGATCCGACCGGAACCGATTCATGGGATCATTGCCCCCGCCGTCGCGGTGGTGCGAAAACGTGTGCATAAGACAAAAGGGCCAACCATGCAGCGCGACTTGCAAAAACAGCGGCGAAGCGATGAAGAGGCGATCAAACAGGCCGGCCTGGTCCTGGATTTCGATGAAATGGCCCGCAAAGGCTCCATGTCGCGCGAGGAAATTGCCATCGCCAAGTGGTACGGCATCTACCATTCGCGGCAGGCCGGCAACCACATGGCCCGGGTGGTGATTCCCGGCGGGCAGATCACCTCCGTACAAGCGCGGGCCTTGGCGCAGATCTCGGCGCGCTACGCGCCCCAGCGCATCTCCTTCACCACGCGGCAGAGCGCGCAGCTTCACTGCCTGAAACTTGGCGAACTGCCGCTGATGCTCCGCGACGTGAAGGCGGCCGGACTGACCACTTTTCACGGCTGCGGCGACGTCACGCGCAATGTGGCCGCCTGCCCGTGGGCCGCCATTTGCCCCCATCGGCGCATCGACGTGCTGCCCTATGCGCAAGCGACCGCCCGCCATTTAAGCGATTGCCGCGAACTGGACAATTTGCCGCGCAAGTATAAAATCACCTTTTCCGGCTGCGGCGCAATGTGCGGCCAGCCCATGATCAATTGCACGGGCGTCATTGCGGTGCGGCGGCGCCGGCCCGACGGCAGCCAACAGGTCGGTTTCCAAGTCGTGATCGGCGGCGGCATGGGTTGGCGGGCGTTCGTCGCCCAACCGCTCTACGGACTGGTGCCGCCCGAGCAGATTTTGGACGTGTGCCGGGCGGTGGGCATTCTCTTTCGCGATCAGGGCGACCGCTATATTCGCATGTACGCGCGCTTGAAGTTCGTCGTCCACCGCCTGGGCATCGACCGCTGCCGCCAATGGGTCGATGAGATCCTCGACCGCCAGGGGGTCGATCGCAGCCGCATCGAGGCCGCCGCGGTCAGCGACGAGGGCCCCGCCCCGCCCGCCCGCCCGCTCTGCGAGGCCGAGCCGCGGGGGAGCGACGGTCTGGCCATCCAGCAAATCAAGATCCCCAAGGGAGAACTCACTTCGCCGCACTTGGCCAAGATCGCCGAGTTGGCGGAGTTGTACGGCGACAAACACGTCTATAGCACCAATCGCCAGAACCTGGAACTGCACGGCGTGTCGCCGGCGCGGGTCGCGGAACTCCGCGGCGAGATTCGCGCCCTCGGACTGGAGACCGAGGACTTCGGCGGACTGAGCGACGTGGTGGCGTGCGTGGGAATGACCTACTGCCCGCTGGCCGTGGCGACCACGCACCAGATGTTCGACCTTTTGCAGGAGTTGGTGCGGGCGGAGAAGTATGCGTCGATTCGCCGCCGCGTGCTGGTCAATATTACCGGCTGCCCGAATTCGTGCGCGCCTTACCGCATCGCCGACATCGGCATGAGGGGCCTCCGCATTCGCGAGCAAGTCGGCTCCCGCGAGGGATACCTGCTCACCGTGGGCGGCACGCAAAGCAACTTCGGCCAGCCGCTGGGCGAGTTCAAGACGGCCGACTGCCTGCGCGTGGTCACCGCCGTGCTCGACACATTCCTGAAAATCGGCCAGGGCGATGAGAGCCTGGCGGAGAACGTCGCCCGCGGAGGGATCGCACCGTACCGCGCGGCCGTCGAGGCGCTGGGCATCCGTTATGAGAAGGCGATCAATCCGTTGGAGTTGTCGGTCGGCAGCGGCCGGGGCCAGGCCGTTTTGGATCTCAAGACGGTGGCCCGCGACGTACCCTGCCAGGCGGCCTGCCCGGCGCGGACCAACATCCCCCAGTACATTCGCCACATCGCGCACGGAGAGTTCGACGAGGCCCGCCGCATCAACCAGGAGGACAACGTTTTCCCCGGCGTGCTGGGGCGCATCTGCACGCGGCCTTGCGAGAACCGCTGCCGCTATCAATGGACCAATATCCAGGGGCCGGTGAACATTTGCCATTTGAAGCGGGCCTGCGCCGATCTAGGCGGGGAAGAAGGGGACAGGTCCATGTTTTCGGACCACCTTCCACTTGCAAACCACGCCGATCGGCCGAAAAATGGACCAGTCCCCGCCCAGCCCCGCCGGCCGCTGCCCGCCTATTTCGGAGCTTCGGGAAAACGTGTGGCGATCGTCGGCGGCGGCCCGGCCGGCCTGGCCGCCGCCCGCGAGTTGAAACGTTTCGGCCACGACGTGACCCTCTGGGAACGCGAGCCCTACTTGGGCGGGCAGATGCGCATCGGCGTGCCCTGCTTTCGTCTGCCGCGGGAAGTCCTCGAAGCGGACATCGCGGCCGTCGTGGACAGCGGCATCGAGGTCAAGCTGGGCGAAGCGTTCGACGCGGCCCGGCTGCAATCCTTGGCCAGCCGCTACGACGCTCTGCTGCTGGCGGCCGGCGCCAACCAGCCCCGCGCGTTGAAACTGGAAGGCCTTCCCGCCGGCATGGGCATCGAGGGTCTGCGCTTCCTCAAACATTACAACGACGATCGGCCGCTGGCCATCGCCGGCGACGTGGTGGTGATCGGCGGCGGCTTCACGGCCGTGGATTGCGCCCGCTCGGCCCGCCGGCTGCTGGGGCCGCGTCCCAAGGTGACCATCGTCTACCGCCGCGGCGAGGCGCAGATGGCCGCCACCCAGGACGAGTTGCACGAGTTGCACGTGGAGGACGTGCGGGTGGAGACGCTGGCCACGCCCCTGTCGGCCCGCGTCCAGGACGGTCGCCTGCAGGGCGTCGTTTTCCAGCGGAACGTGCTCGGCGAGGTGGCCGCCGGACGCAAACCGGAGTTCCTTCCGGTACCGCACAGCGAGTTCGAGATTCCCTGCGATACGCTGATTTTCGCCATTGGACAGACGCAGGAGAACAACCTGCTGCCCGCCGGCGTGCAAATCGCCGGCCGGCACCAGACCAGCCGCGGTGGGCTGTTCGTGGCCGGCGACTTTTCCTCGGGCAACGCCGACGTGATCAGCGCCGTGGCGGACGGCAAGGCGGCCGCTTTGGACATGGACCAGTTTCTCATGGGCCGGCAGCGGCGCCGGGAGTATGTCCGCGTCGAGGCGGCGCAGATCACCGGCCGGCTCCGCGACCACGACCTGGTCGAGCGGCCGCCGATGCCCGTGCTGCCGCTGGCCGGGCGCAGCGGCAACGAGGAGGTCGAACTGGGTTTGCCGCTCGCGGCCGCCGACGTTCACGCGTGGCGCTGCTACTTGTGCAATCACAAGTTCGAGATCGATCAGGACAAGTGCATCCACTGCGACTGGTGCATCAAGGTTTCGCCGCGGGAGTGCATTCGCCGGCTCAGCCATTTGCAGCGCGATGCGGACGGCGCGCCGTTGGGCTTTACGGAAGTGCCGGCCAGCGAGCCCGACGCGGCCACTTACATCTGGATCGACAGCGACAACTGCATCCGTTGCGGCAACTGCATCAACGTGTGCCCGGTCGATGCGATCTCGGTTCGCACGCTCGACGTCATGGCGGAGCCGGACTAAGCAGATCGCGGCGGACGGCGATCACCAGGCCCTCGGCTTTTTGGCAACTCGGCGGCAGTTGGGCGGCGGGCACGCGGCACAGGCCCAGTTCGGCGTGCGCGTCCAGCAGCCTGCGCCACGTGGGCGGATGCACCGGCTCCAGCGGCTCGCTCCAGAGCAACAGCACGTCGGGACGACAGTCCCGGATGGTCTGGAGCAACGCCTCGCCGGCGTACTCGTAATAGTCGTAGTTGGGCACCGCCTCGCCGTGGGCATAGTAAGCGACCAGACGCATTTCCATCAAATGACCGGCCAGTCGCCGCTGCGGTCCGAAGCGCGCGAGGATCCATTTGCCCAGGTCGGCATGTTGAACCATGAACTGAAAAGGCTCCCGCGACCGCTCCGTCGTGCCGGCGCAAAGGATGGCGGCCAGCAGGGCGCCGGCCAACGCCGCGCGGCGCGCCGGCGTCCAGGACACGCGTGCCGCCGTCCACCAGCACAGCAGATCGAGGATGGCCTGCAACGCCAGGGCCGCATAGGGCAGCGCGATGATCACGCAGGGGAGCGTATAACGAATATCGATTCCCAGTCCCTGCACCTGGCGCAGCCAAATCAGCAGCCACAACGGCACGTGGAAGAGAAACATCGCCTGCTGGTCGCAATGCAAGAACACGCGCCACCCCAAGCCGAGCCCCGCCAGCACCAGCAACCCGTACAAGTAGGTGAACGATTTCATCAGCCGGACGGCCGTCTTGCTGGCCGCGACCCGCGCAGGCAACGGTATCGGATTGATCAGGCGCGGCAGTCGGGGCATCACGACTGGCTTGTCGAGTGCTGGGTTGGAGGAGGAAGGATGGGGCGCCACGATCGCGCCAGGCGTGGTGCCCGGCTTGCCCAGCAGGATGGCATGGGGCGGTGCTTCGCCACTGCTGGACAAGGCAACCGTGACGCCCGGCGGCGCGGACAGGGAGAGGGCCGTCTGGAGCGTCTCGACATGATCGCTCCGCAACCACACCCAGTGCGGCTGGCTGCGGAGCAGCGTGAGGTTCATCAGCACGATCCAGGCGGGAAGCATGGCCAGACCCAGGAGTCCGCCCAGCAGCAACCGCCGGCGCTGGCCCGGCACGGCCGGCCAGCGAATGGCCCACCACAGGCCCACGGGGAACACCAGCAGCAACCCTTCGGTACGGGTGTGGACGGCCAGCGCCCAGGCCAGGCCGGTGACGGCAAAGAGCCACGGCTTCACTTCCCGCACTGCCCGCCAACCCAGGTAGAGCGTCAGCACGAGGAGAAACCAGAAGGTCGAATCGCGGATTCCTTGCGGGCTGAGAATCATCAGCTTGGGGTGGATGGCATAGAGCAGGCACGCCAGCAGCGCCACCCGGTCATCGAACTGCCGCCGCACCCAGCCGAACAGCGGCAGCACCGTCAGGCTCGCGACGGTCAGGCCCCAGAGCGGGCCGGCCCATTCCCAACTCAGCCCGGCGGCGTGCAGCAACACCAGCAGCAGCGGGTAGATGTTTGCGCCGAACTGGCTGAGCAACGGCTGCAGGTCACCCCGTTCGAGGTACTGGCCAATGTGGATATAGTCGACCGCATCCGACCAGACGATGTGCCACTGCGACGCCATCCACGCCCGCATGGCCAGGCAGAGCAGCACCAACACTGCTAGCAGCGCGTTGCGCCGCGGCAGCGCGGCCGGGCCGACCGGATCCAGCAGGTGATTAGGGAAATGCTTCCCGCCCTCGAGTCGGTACAAGTTGAGCACTCGGAGAGATACAGG
>CAYYBU010000058.1:0-9751 GCA_964469945.1 uncultured Planctomycetaceae bacterium | reverse complement strand
CCCTGGACTGTTTCCGCCTTGGCGATCTGCGGGCGTGGGCCGTCATGCTGGCCATCTGCTCGTTGACCAGCTATGCCGCGCCAGTCATGCTGCTGCTCACCACGGTGGCCGCGTTGGTCTGGCGGCCGCTGCCGCGGAAACGTCTGCTCGGCGCCGCGCTGGGCGCCGGGCTGCTGCTGGGCGCGATCGCGCTGGGCTATGCCGCGTGGGGTTGCCACAACGGCTGGCTATGGTTCGGCGCCGCACCGCCGGGCGCGGCGGCGCCCGACGTCGAGGCCGCCACCTGGCTGGATAAACTGCCCATCGGCGGCGCGTGGTGGCAAACGCTCGTACATGAATCGTTCGAGGGCTACTATCTGCCCGTGCGCGACTCCGCCTCGGCCTGGGCTTTTGCGGGCTATTTCGTGCTTGGCTCCGGCGGGCTGCTGACGTTGGGCCTGCTGCGGCCCTTCCTGAGCAAGGATCGGCAAGAGCGCACGTCCGAGGAGGACAGTCCCATTTTCGTCGGACGAAAAGCGGGACAGTCCGCGGGCGAAATCGCCTGGCGGCGTACGGTCGCTACCGTGGCGCTGGGTTATCTGGCCATCATCCTCCATGCCCGCTGCAAGAACCTGCACTACCTGGGCCCGTTGCTGATGTTCGCTCCCATCCTCTGGCTGCGCGCCACGGGCGGTTGCTCCCTGCGGCAGCCGTCCGACGCGGGGACGACTCGCCCGCTCTTGCGGCGGCTGGCCACGGCATTTCCTCCTGGCATCGTGCTGGCCACCGTCTCGGTGCTGGCCTGCATCGGGCTGTGTTGGCCCAGAGCGTGGCCGCAGTTCACCTTGAACCAGCAGTTGGGTGCGCTGACTACTTTTCAGACGGATTCCTATGAAGACGCCGTGCGGATGGCCAAAATCGTTTACCCGGCCCAACAGCAGGGATTGATTTCCTGGGAACTGGGGCCGCACAATTGGGTATTGTATTCCGAGCGTGCGGCCCATCCCGTCCGCGGGCGGCCGCTGCTGGTAAGCGCGCAATCGCCGCCGGGGCCGGAGTATCACCTGCTGCTTCAGTGGAACGAGGTGAAACTTTATTGCCGCGACGCCTGGTGTCGCCAATGGTTGCGCGAGCGGCATCCGCCCAGCGGAGCGGACCGCGTTCCCTGGGCCTTGCGGAGCACGGCCATTGCGCCCAAGACGCCGGATTGAAAATGATCCCGCATGAAGAGAAGCCGGTCGGAAGCGCTCTTGACCGGGGCCTCAGCGCCGCTGCGGTTCGGCGCTGGCGTGCTGTCCCTCTTCATACCATTGCTTCCAGCGGCGGATCTGCTCGCTGGTGCCGCGCGGCGGGCCGTCAGCCCCCTGGGCCACGTCGCAACCGGCCACCTTGGGTAGACTCGCCAGGGCCGCATGGCTGACCGTCTCGCGATGGTCGTCCAAGAGGCGGATCAACGCGGCCGTGAACGTCGCGTTGCCCAGTTCGCCCATCGCCTGTGCGGCCCGGGCGCGGACTCTAATGTCGTCGCTATAGGTCATCCGTTCCACGGCCGGCACGCCCGCGCTATCGCCCAGCCGCGCCAACGCGATGGCCGCTTCCAGTTGGATTTGCTCGTCGCCGGCGCGGAGCAACTGCCGCAAGGGCTGCGGATCGTCCAGCCGCCCGGCGGCCGCCAGTGCGCGGGCCGCGGCGAGCACCACTGCCTGGCACTGGTCCTTCAAGGCCGGCAACAAGACGCTGACGTAGGCCGCGTTGGGATGCGCCTCGAGGTACTCGCAGCCGCGACGACGCACCTCGTCGGCGGGATGGCTGACGGCCGCGCAGGCCATCCGCGCCGCCGCGTCGCTTGGATCGGCCGCAACCGCCGCCAGCAGGCTCTGCCAAACCAGCGGATCGGTTTCGGCCACGGCCTGTTGGCTCAAGCGCGCCATGGCCAGCGGTCGCAACGGCCGCTGTTGCGCCAGGGCGATCAATTCCTCGGCGGCCCGGCGGCGTTCGGCAAGGTCCTCCGCGCCCAAGCGGACCAGCGTGGCAAAGATCGGCTCGTAGTGTGGCAGCACGTCGCGATAGACCATCTCGGGTAGCAGTTGATGGCGATCGACGGCCAGTTGTTCCAAGGCCGCCGGCAGCGCCGGGCCGAAATCCTTCAGCCCCCGCACGTCCTGCCGCTCCAGCAATTGGCCGACGCGGGCCAACTGCTCGGCGGTCACGCGACCGGCCGCCGGCGCGCCGGCCAGGGCCCGTCGCAATGCCTGCCGATCGACCGGGTTGAACTGCTGCCGAAAATCGCGTTGTAGCTTTTCCAGCACATCCTTGCGGCGCGGGGGCGGCAGATCCACCGCGAACTCGGCGGCCGCCGGCCAACGCGCCGCCAACTGCTCGCCAGCCGTCTTGCGAGTCATGTAGGTGGCTTTGCCCATCGCCTGGAGCAACACCGGTCCGGCCTGCTCCAGCGGCCAGGAGGCCACCGCGGCCACGGTCTTGTTTTGCACTTCGGCGCTGGCGTCGTCGAGGAAGCGCAGGGCCGCCGCGGCGCCGTCGCGGTCCGGCCAGGCCGCCAGCGCCTGGGCCACCACCAGCCGCACCCGCCACGACTCGTCGCCGGCCGCTTCCAACACGGCCTGTTTCGCGCCGGCATGGGCCAGGGCCGTCACGGCCTCGGCGCGGATGCGATCGATGCGATCCTTGCTGAGCGTTTTCAGCGTGGCCTGCGCCGAGCGGTCGCCCACGACGCCCAGGCCGGCAATGGCCGCCAGCCGCACCTGTAGATCGGTGTCGTGAAGGGCGTCGGTGAGGAACGGCGAGGCCTGGGGATGATGCCGCGCGACCATGGCTTGCAGCGCCGCGGCGCGGACGCGGGCGTCGCCGTCGCTGCGCAGGTCGGCCACGGTTGTCGGCAGCGCGCCGGCCCGGCCACTGCCCCAGGCATGCAGGGCTTCCAGCCGCACCGCGCCCGCCGGGCTGCGCAGGGCCGCCGTCAGCCGCGGCTCGGCGCTCGCCTCGACGTGGCGTGCCAGGCCGCGGACCAGTTCCGCGTGCAACTCGGGCATGTACGCGGCGTGGGCGCCGGGGCGGGGCGGCCCATATTGATCCGTCAATTCGCGGAGCAAAGCGAGCGCCTCGGCCCCTTGCAGGAAGCCCAACGCCTCGACGGCCGCACAGCGCATGGAAAGCCGCAGCGTGGGTATCCGGGCGGTGGCCGCCAGTCGCTGCGCGCCGCTGGCATCGCCGAAGCGGGCCAAGCCGATGGCCGCGTTGCCGGCCACGATGGGGTCCTTGTCCGCCAGCAGGGGCCGCAGATCGACGCGCCGCGCCGCCGGCCGTTCCAGCAAGTCGTCCAGCGCCGGATGGCGCCAGTGGTAGGGCGTGGCGGTTTCGCCGTCGCGTGGCGGCACCGTTTGGATCCACTCGCTATGGGCCAACACGGCCCGATCGGTGGCGGTGGCCGGCCCGGGCGTCGTGGCGGCGGAGTCGGCCGCCTGGGCGGCCGCCGTGCCCTTTTGCTGGCTACCGGCCGGCGGGTCCTTGGCCGGCGCCGGCTGATGAGACTCCAGAATCAGCCCATGACAGCCCGTCGCCGCAAGCAGCAACAGAAGCGACCCGCAATAGATGCGATATGCGAAACGGCGGTGGAACACGGCAGGCAAATCCTTTTGCCATGGTGCGGGGGTTATTTCGACGTCTTCTCCACGATGTTATTCAACTCGACTTGACCAGCCTTTACGGACTGGGCTTGCACCTCGACATCGGCTCCGGCATCGATCTTGAGGAGCTTATCCAGCGTTTTCTGCAGGGCATCGCCCGGCTGGCGATGGCCCGGATCGGTGGCGCCCAGGACGCCGGTGCGCTGAGCGCCGGCGCCGGTCAATCCGATCGTGACGCAGCGCAGTCGCCATTGCAGGCGGCGGAGCAACAACGGCTTCTCGTCATCGAGCGCATCGAGGGCCAAATGGGCCAGCGCCGCCGTCAGGTCGCCGGTTTTCACGCCGCTGCCATAATTCAAGTATCCCAGCGCCCGGGCGGCCGCGCAGCGCGCGGCCAACGGCGCCTTGGCATTGGCCGCCAACACGGCCAGGGCCGCCGCATTGGCGCCGCCGTCGCCCGGCACGCCCAACTGGCCAAGCACGCCCGCCGCGCCGGCTTGTACGGCGGCGTAGCCGTCGCCGATCTGTCCCGGCGGGATAGGCATCTTGAGCACTTTCAGCATCGCGGCGGCCACTGCGGCATCGCCGCCGCTCATGGTCACGTGACGCGCCACGCCGACCAGGGCGGCGGCCTTGACCGCGTCGATCTGCTTGGGGTTGTCGATATTCTTCAACAGCACCGGCAGGGCCTCCGGCAATGGCTGTGGTTGAACTCCCGTGCGGACCGCTTCCGTGGCGTTCAAATCACCGATCAGCAGCATCGCATTGACGCGCACCACGGGCGCGAAATTGCCTTGCGCCAGTTTGTTCATGAACTCCAACGCCACGCTGTTGAGACGATCGTGGAACTGGGGGGCCGCGCCGCCGGCGGCCTTCCGCAAAGCCAGACAGAACTTATGGCGTTTTTCGGGCAACTGGCCGGCGTTTTTCGCTTGCGTCCAATCGGGAAAGTAATAGAGCGAAAAGTAGTCGGTCAGGGCATCATCGTCACCTGCCTTGACGGCGCCGGTCGAGAACATTTCCGGCAGCCTCAGCGCGAAAGGTTTCTGTTGCTCGTCCACGGGGAGGACGTCGTACTTCTTGCCGCCCTCTTGGGCACGTACCCCTCGGTCGGCTGCGACAGCCATCCCCAGAAGAATCGCCAGGAAAACGGCCGATCGCTCGAAAAGACAGCAGCTACGACAGAATTTCACCACCAAAGTCTACCCAAAAAGGACAAGGCCGATCAATCTGGAGAAACCAGATACAATGTATAGGCTACCAATGGCCGGCGAGGCTTGTCAAGGGAAAGATGCTTCTCTACGACCACCCCTGTTTCCTGGAACACGAAACGGGCCACCACCCGGAGCGGGCCGAACGGCTGCGCAACATCGCTAGAGTTCTCCAGGAGGGGGGATTGGCGGGGCAATGCCGCCGCGTGGTCTTCCCGCCGTGCGACCGGCGGCGGCTGGCCCGCGTGCATACGCCCGCTTACATTGACGAGATCTGGGCCTTTGCCAAGACGGGCGGCGGCTATATCGAAGGCGATACGATCGTCAGCCCGGCCTCCTACCATGTGGCCATGCAGGCGGTGGCCAGCGTCTGCGATGCCACCGAGCGGCTGCTGCGCGGCGAGGATACCCAGGCATTGTGCCTGGTCCGCCCCCCCGGACATCATGCCTCGGCTCAACGGGCCATGGGCTTCTGCCTGTTCAATAACGTGGCCGTGGCGGCCCGGACTGCCATCGACGAGTTGGGCCTGGATCGGGTCCTCATCGTCGATTGGGACATTCACCACGGCAACGGCACCCAGGCCGTCTTTTGGGAAGAGCCGCGAGTGGGCTTTTTTTCCATTCACCGCTGGCCTTTCTATCCGGGCACGGGCGAGCGCGACGAGACCGGCGGCGGCCGCGGCCTGGGGACCACGCGCAATCTGCCGGTGCCCTTGGGCATTTCCCGCCAGGATTATCTGCGGCACTTCACCGACCAGTTGGAAAGTTTCGCCAACCGCATCAAGCCGCAGTTGATTTTCCTCAGCGCCGGCTTCGACGCCCATCGCAAAGACCCGGTCGGTAATCTGGGCCTGGAGAGCGAAGACTTCATTCCCCTCACCCGCGCGGTGCTCGACGTGGCGGCGGTTCATTGCGGCGGGCGGCTGCTCAGCGTGCTGGAGGGCGGCTACCATCCCCAAGTGCTGGCCGAATGCGTCGCCCTGCACCTGGGCGAGATGCTCAAACAGCCGGAAGCCAGTTAACCCGGATTATTCACGCCCGCATGGAAGCCTGAAGCGCGAGCGAGGGACAGACAACGGGTTGTCCTCGCTTGCGCTTCAGGCTTCAAGAATACACACTGCACGCGCACCCCCGGCCCATGAATAATCCGGGTTGACTCTACGCCAGCTTGGCCAAGATCTGCTTCACCCCTTGATGGGCAGAGCCTTCCTCCTTGGCGACGAGTTGGTAGAACTCGCACTGCAAGCAGTTTCCGACCTTGGTGGCGAAGGTGCCTTGGACTTTTCCGCCGCAGAGCGTTCCCGTGATCGCCCAGCAGGCACGGCCGCCGTTGCTGCCCGAATTCGTGGCCTGCAAACGTTTTTCGAGTGCCGCCGGGCATACTCCCAGGTCCTTCGACTTGGCCCCGCCCGGCTCTCGGCCGCACTTCTTGAAATCCCAACAATTCAGTTTCATGAGTTGTCTCCTTTGAGAAGATATAGCTCATGAATGGAAGAGGGGCAACTGGATTCACAGCCTCTCAGTCGTAGGTCAGCACGACGCCCCGCTCGTCCCTTACGGGTGGCTTCACTTTCCAAATATCCACGGGCACGTCGTTTTTCTGCGGCGTGCCGGGTGTGCTGCGACCCTGGGCCACGTAGCTTTCCAGCAACTGGCTCAGTCGGCGGACCACTTCCGGATGGTTTGACTGCTGGTTGCTCCGTTCGCCCACGTCCCGCCGCATGTCATACAACTGGATGGCCGGCAATCCCTGCTGCCGCGCCCGCGGATCACTTGGGTCGCCCCATCCGCCCGAACCGGGGCACAGTTCCAACTTCCAGTTGCCCTGGCGAACGGCGAACATGCCGTTGATCGAATGGTGAACCACCGCCTCGCGCAGCGGTCTGCGGTCCGTGCCCAGCAGCGCCGGCAGAATGCTCACGCTGTCTTCGCCGGCGTTGGCGGGCAGTTTGTCGTGCAACAACTCCGCACAGGTGGCCATCAGGTCGGTCAGACAGATCAACTGGTCGCTGCGCGAGCCGGGCTTTACCTTGCCGGGCCAGCGGACCAGGAAGGGAATGCGATGGCCGCCATCCCAGATATCGGCCTTGTAGCCGCGAAAAACGGCGCTGGGATAGTGCCCCTGCCGCTGGAGCGCCGGAATGTCGGCCGCCGGCGAGCAGCCGTTGTCGCTGGCAAACACCACCAGCGTATGGTCGGCCACGCCGGCACGGTCCACGGCTTCGAGCACCTGGCCCAGGGCCCAATCGGTCTCCATGACGAAATCGCCGTACGGGCCCAGTCCGCTGCGGCCCTGGAATTCCTTGGTCGGCAGAATGGGCGTATGCGGCGAGTTCAGCGCCAGATAGAGAAAGAACGGCTTGCCGGCCTTGGCCGCGGCGGCGTGGCTGCCGATGTAGGCAGCGGCTTTTCGCACGAGCGTCGGCAGCACGTCGACCGCCTCGAAATCCTTGGCGGCCGGACCGGTGCGAAGCCACGTCTTCTTCACCGTGGGCACTTCGGTAAAGCGATCGTTCTCGATGTACACAAATGGCGGCATGTCCAGCGATGCGCTGATGCCGAAAAAATAATCGAAACCATGCTGCGCGGGCCCGTCCAGAATCGGCTCGCGATACATCCGCTTGGCGAACTGCATGCCCAGGTGCCACTTGCCGATGCAGGCCGTCGCGTAGCCGTGCTGCCGCAACAGCGCGCCAACCGTCAAGCGATCGCGGGCGATCAACGGGGGATCATTGCCACCCAGCACGTAGCTTTGCAGCCGGCTCCGCCAGCAGTAGCGGCCGGTGAGGATGCCGTAGCGCGTCGGCGTACAGACGGAGGAGCCGCTGTGGGCGTCGGTAAAGATCATCCCTTGCCCGCCCAAGCGATCCATATTGGGCGTGGCGATCTTGCCGCGGTTCGGATTCAGGCAGTGAACGTCGCCGTAGCCCAGATCGTCGCAGAGCACATAAAGGATATTGGGTCCTGCCGGCGACGGCGCGCCGCCGGCAACACGGCCGGCCAGCGTTAGCGTTGTCATGGCCGCCAGCAACACGATGTTGCGAAAAAACGCTGCCATCATGGGGCGATTCAACCGGTTGGAGCTTTAGGGTCTTGAGGTGCCAAGTCCATATCGCTGTAGGGTTAGGCTTCCTTCTTCGCCCGCAGGGCGATCCGCTGGCGGCCGACGTAGCCGCGCAACACCTCGGGAATGACCACGGTACCGTCGGCCTGCTGATAATTTTCCAGCACGGCGATCAGCGCGCGGCTGATGGCGATGGCGGTGCCGTTGAGCGTATGCACCAGGTGCGTGCCCTTCTCGCCCTTCACTTTGTAGCGGATGTTCAAACGGCGGGCCTGGTAGTCGGTGCAGTTGGAGGTGCTGGTCACTTCGCCGAACTCGCCCGCCGCGCCGCGGCCGGGCATCCAGGCCTCCAGATCGAACTTGCGATAGGCCGGCCCGCCCAGGTCGCCGGTGGCCGTATCGACCACGCGGTAGGGGATGCCCAGTCCGTCGAACAACCGGCATTCCAGATCGCGGAGATAGTCCAACATTGCCTCGCTCTGCTCGGGGAGCGTATAGGCGAACATCTCGATCTTGGTGAACTGGTGGACGCGATACAGTCCGCGGGCGGCGCGGCCGTGGGCGCCCGCCTCGGTACGGAAACAATGGCTGATGCCGCACAACTTCAACGGCAGATCCTCGGCGTCGATCGTTTGCCCGGCCATCAGGCCGCCCAAGGTGATCTCGGCCGTGGCCACCAGGCTCAGGTCGCTCTGGTCGATGCTGTAGATCTGCGTTTCCGGCCCGCGGGGGATGAAGCCGATGCCCTCGAGCACTTCATTGCGGGCCACGTCGGGCGTGGTCATAGGGGTGAATCCCTCGCCCAACAGCACCTCCAGCGCGTAACGTTGCAGGGCCAGCTCCAGCAACACGGCCTCGTTCTTGAGGAAATAGAAGCCGTGCCCGGCCACGCGGGCGCCGGCCTCGAAGTCGATCAGGTCCAGTTTCTCGCCCAGCTCCACGTGATCCAGCGGCTTGAAGTCCATGGACCGGACGGGCGTCTTGCCGCGGAACAGCTCCCGGCTGGCCTCCTCGCCGCCGATCGGGGCGTCGGGATGGGTCATGTTGGGGATCGTGCGATGGATCCGATCCAGCTCGACGCCGACCTGGTCCAGCTCGGTCTGAATCGCGGCCGTCTGCTCGCGGAGCGTGCGGCCTTCTTCCTTGCGGGCCTCGCGCTCGGCCGGGTCCTTGGCACGGCCGATCGACTTGGAGACCTCGTTGGCCCGCTGGTTGAGCTGGTCGATTTCGGTCTTCTTGGCCTTGCGGTGCGTTTCCAGCTCGACGAAGCGATCGATGTCGCACTTCAACCCGCGCTGCGCGCAATTGCGCCGGACGTCGTCGGCATGGTCGATGATGAATTTGCGATCCAGCATGATTCCGCTTTCCGCCTTTCCGGGGCTCTACCTCGCGGCCACTTCGGCCAGTTCCTGCCACAAGCGGGCACTGGCCCGAATGCCGCGATGGAAATCGGCCAGGGAGAATTTTTCGTTGGGACTATGGGTGTTGTCGTCATCCTGCCCCCAGCCCAACAACAGCGTATCGGCTCGGAGCATTTCGTGGAAGGTCGACACGACCGGGATCGAGCCGCCCGCCCGGGTATAGACCGGGGATCGCCCGAATGCGTAGGCGATCGCCCGGGCCGCCGCCTCGATGTAGGGGCTCTCCAGCGGGACCAGCACGCCGGGCGGGATTCGCCGCAGGAGGCCCGCGCAGGCGAGTTTCCTAAGCCCGCCGAACCTTTCCAACGCCGATAGCAGAAAACTGCTGGCCGCGCCGGGTTTGCCGCCGGCGTCGGATTCCAGAAAGCTGACGGTCAACGACTGGTCCGCCCGCGACAGGGCCAGGTATGCCAGGAGCATTTCGCGTGCGGT
>CAYYBU010000057.1:0-9754 GCA_964469945.1 uncultured Planctomycetaceae bacterium | reverse complement strand
AGACCAGGTGCGGTGTTCGCCGGCCGCCGGCGATTTCATTGTGACGCAGCAAATCCATCTGCCGGCGGAGTTTGTCGGCCAGCCAGACGTCATCCTGATCGGCCAGAAAGACGTAGTCGGCGCCCAAGTCGTAGGCGCGCTGGAGCAGCACGGCGAAATTCCCCGCCGAGCCGCAATGCATGCGCTCGTCCTGGAGAAGGTGGATGCGGCGATCGCGGGCCGCCATCTCCCGCACGATCTCGACCGTCGCGTCGGTCGAACCGTCATCGCGGACCAGTAGGGTCCAGTCCTCCAACGACTGCCGGCGGATGCTGGCGATCTGCGACCTTAGGAAGGCGGCGCCTTGATAGGTGGCCAAGGCGATCATGATCTTCGGCATGGTTTTCTCCGGACGGCACTACCGGTAAAGGAAGGGTGCGTCGCAGTGGTCGCAGACGAGTTGCTGCTGTGGGGGCCCGCCCGACGGCGAGGAACGTTTGCGGGCGGCGTCGAAACGCTCGTTGTTCCAGAGCGTGCCGAAGGGCTCCGTCAGGGCATTTCCCCAGTCGGGAACGTCGAACAGGCAACAGGGCATCGCGCCGCCATTGGCATTGATCACGGCGGTCCGCCAGAGCCAATAGCAGGGCCGGCGGACGGTCCGTTCCGATTCTCTCCGCGGAGATTCGGCGGCAAACGCGCGGTAGGCCGGGTTCTGCGGCAACCAGTCGCGGCGGGCCGCCGCGCGGTCGTCGGCGCTAAACAGGTTGAGGTTGGCAAACCGCACTTCGTCGGCGCCCAAGCCAAGGATCGTCCGCTTGATCTCGTCGAGTTGCCCCTCATTGTACCGCGTCACCAGGCACTGCCATTCGATATAAGGAAGGCGGGATTTCAAGCGGCGTTTGGCGGCGACCAGGTTCTTGAGGTTCTCCAAGACCTGCGCGAGATTGCCGCCGACGCGATATTTCTCATATACGTCTTGCGTGATGCCGTCGCCCGAGATGACCAGTTGTTGCAGGCCGGAGCGGACCAGTTCCTCGGCGTCGATGGTCACGTTCAGGTTGGAACTGACGAAGGTTGCCAGCCTGGCCTGGGTGTTCCAGCGGATGATCTTGTAGATGTCGCGATTGAAAAACGGCTCCGCCCAGTTGTAGAGAAACACCAGGAACAGATAATCCCTCAGCGGCTCGACCAGCGAGACGTAGTTCTCCAGCGACATCAGGTTCTCGCGCGGAATCAGTCGCCGCTGGCCCATGGTGCATAACGGGCAGCGGAGGTTGCAGACGTTGCTGATATCGACCACCAGACTCCACGGGTAAAGGCCGCGCAGATTGGGGTTATTGCGGGCGCGGCGGTATTCGACGCGCAAGAGGTTGATCACTTTCGACCAACGGGCGTGCCTCAGCAGGGCCAGCGCATAGCGCCGATGTCGTGCCGCCTTTTCATGGAAAAGTCCCATCGTGCTTACGACCCGCGTCATCGTGCCGGCGGGCCGCAGGAGCGAAGTGCGTCGGCCTTGCCACCTGGAATGCGAATTCTAGCGGAAGATGTACGGCCGGCCAACCCCGATTCCAAGGGCGGGAGTGCATGATCGCGTTTTCACATAATTGGCGTTGCCACGCCGGGCAAGTTTTGCGATAAACAGCCGAGTTTTTCTAGAAGCAATGAAACGTGGCGGGAGATCTCCGACCCAACCCCCCCATTTTTCCCAAATAAAGATGTCTAGTTGTGTACAGGTCCAGCCACCGATGGTGGACCTTCCCAATCCACTGGCCAATCCACAACCAGCTCGCCCCGTCGGCACGAGCCGGCCGCTGTTGTTGTGTGGCCTGCTCGTCTGCTGCCTGTTGCCACGTGCGCTGATGGCCTGGAAACTCGGCGGCCTCTGTCCCGACGGCGTGGCATATATTCGCGTGGCCCAGTCGTTCGATCGTGGCGGCCTGGCGGAGCTCTTGCGGCACGCGCCGCGCGATCCGCTGCCGGTCGTGTTGGCGGTTCTCCATCGCAGCGGGTTGGACTGGGAAGTTGCCGGCGAAGCGTGGGGCGTGCTAATGGCTAGCCTGGTCGTGCTGCCGCTTTTCGGCTGGCTGCGCCGACAGTTCGACCAGCGCATCGCCCTGGCCGGCTGCCTCCTCTATGCGGTCCATAGCGAGCTGATTCGCTGGAGTCCCGAAGTCATTCGCGATCCGACGTTCTGGTTTCTCGCTACGCTTTCGCTCTATCTTTCGTGGCGGGCTGTCACCGAGGTGCGTTGTGGGCTCTTCTTCGCGGCGGGCGCGGCGACGGTGATGGCCACATCGTGGCGATTCGAGGGACTGTTGCTGTTGCTTCCCCTCGGGCTATGGTCGTACTGGCGTTGGCGGGCCTTGCGGCAGTGCCGCGGCCGCCTGCTGGCCGGCCTGTGCTGCTGTCTGGGCGCGGCCCCCGCGCTGGCGCTGTTGCTCTCCGTCGTCTGGCTGCGCGGCCACGCGGTCGGCGACGTGTTCCGCCTCCGGCCGTTGGTGTTGGCCGGCGGCTGGTTGCACACGCTGCCGGCCCTGTTGCTGGGCGACGCATCCGTCCACAGCGACGTGTTGCCCAAGACATTGGGCTCGATCTCCTTTGCACGCATGTTGGAAATTTACCTTCCCACCGTTTTCAAAGGTTTGACGCCGCTGTTCGTGCTGCTGTTCGGACTGGGCGTCGCCGCCTCGTGGCCGACGTGGAAGCGCCGCGACAACGTGCCGTTGTTGGTCGCCCAGGTGCTGCTGCTGCTGGCAATCTGGGTCCACCTTTGGTCTTGCCACGTGTCGTGCAAGCGTTATGTATTCCCGCTGGTTTTGCTGAGTTGCGGCTTTGCCGGCATGGGGCTGTTGCGTTTGTCGGCCGTGGCTGCGCGACTGGCCGAGCACTATCTGCCGGCACTCCACGGCAAGAGATTATTCGGCGCCGTGCCGGCGTTGGCGATCGCGGCGCTGGCGCTGCTGCTGGCCTTCTCGTTCGACAGCAACGTCCGGGCGGAGAAGGCGGCCCTGGGCCGCTGGATTCGCGACGCCGGCGGGCCGACGCCCGCGCTGTTCGGTCCCAACGGCTATACGCAGGTCGTCAACTACTACGCGCAGGCCCGCTGTGCTTCGTTTCTGGTGGGGGCCGGCGACGACGTCGTGCTGGGCGTGTTGCGGGACTATCGCCCCGACCTGGTCGTGTTGCCGCAAGATCAAGCCGATTTTCGCCCCGAGAAACCCTTGCTCCGCCGCATGGAAGCGGCCGGCTTCGAGCCGCTCGATGGCGGCCGCGTGCCGCGGCGTTGTGGGCGGGTACTGGTGCTGGTGCGGAGCCAGCCGGCAGGCAGGATGCCTGAGACGAACAATGGATTGTAATATTTCCTCCATGTTGATGGTCATGCTCGCCACGATGGCGCTGTCGATCGGCCTGACCGCTATCGTTCGCCTGGTGGCGTGGCGGTGGCGTATCGTCGATCGGCCGGACACAAAACGCAAATTTCACAAAGGCCGCGTGCCGCTGTGGGGCGGCCTGGCCGTTTACTTGGCCATGGTCCTGGGTTTGCTGCTGGCACTGCGCCACCCGCAGTTGGCCTCGCAGCCGCTGCGCGATCTGGCCGCGGCCCTGATCCCGGCGGCCGGGCTGGCTTGTTTGTTCGGCGCCTTGGACGATCTGTGGTGTTTCAAGTCGCGGCGGAAACTGACCTTGCAATTCCTCTCCGTGCTGCCGCTGGTGGCGGCCGGCTACTCGATCGACCAAATCGTCGTCTTCGGTTACCCGATCACCCTGGGCTGGCTGGGCGTTCCGCTGACCATCGTCTGGCTGCTGGGCTGTATCAACGCCTTGAATCTCATCGACGGCATGGACGGCCTGGCCTCGATGGTCGGCCTGTCCACGGCCGCGATGATGGGCATTATCGCCGTCAGCATGGGAAACAACCACGTGGCGGTGATCGCCATCGCCCTGGCTGGCGCCCTGGCCGGGTTCCTCTTCTACAACTTCCCCCCAGCGAGCATTTTTCTCGGCGATTCGGGCAGCACGGTGATCGGCCTGGTGGTGGGAATTCTGGGGATCCAAGGCGCCATGAAGACCTCCGCGACGCTGTCCATCACGACGCCGGCGGTGATCATGACGCTGCCCATGTTCGACGTGGTGATGGCCGTCGTTCGCCGCAAGTTGACGGGCCGGCGTTTCGACGCGGCCGACGCCGAGCACATCCATCACGTCCTGCTGAAACGCGGCCTGCACCCCTGGCAGGTCCTGGGCATCATCGCCGCGCTTTGCCTGACCACCGGCGCCGCCGCCACGGCGGCCACGGTGTTCCGCAAGGACGCCCTGGCGTGGATCACGGCGGTGACCTTGGTGGTGTTGATGATCCGCCTGCGGCTGTTCGGCTATTACGAATTCACGCTGCTGAAAGGGGCCCTCGCGCGGCTGGCCGCCCGAGTGCTGGGCGACCGCGTCGGGGGGCCCTCTCTCCGCGAGGAAAATGAACTGCTGACCCAGGCCGACGACGAGGACCTCGTCACGGCGGGCAACGTCGTCAAGGTCCCCGCGCGGAAAGACCATCGCAAGGCGGCGTGAGGCCGTACTCCACTCATGCTTTCACGGGCCCCTATGAATCCACCGCCACTCGATCTGGACGTCGGCATCATCTACACGTATGAGCAGCACCTGATGCAGCCGTTGTTGTCGTCGCTGGCCGCCTCGGGCGATGGTTTGGCCATGCGCTTGATCCTGGTCGACAACCACTCGGCCGAGGGCGTGGAAACGTGGCGCCACGTCATTCCCAACACGCACGTGGTGCGGAACGACCGCCGGCTTTGCTATGCCGCCAATCTGAACCGCATCGTGCGGGCATCGACCGCCCGCTACGTGTTGCTGCTGAACACAGACATGTTCTTTCAGCCGCAGACGCAATGCCTGGCCCGCATGGTCGAGTTCATGGATGCCCAGGCCGACTGTGGACTGTCCGGTTGCCGGCTCTACCACAACGACGGCCAATACGCTTATCCCGCGCGGCGATTTCAGACCATTCCCATCATTTTGGCGCGCCGCTGCGGGCTGGGACGACTGCGCCCCGGCATCGTCGATCGCTATCTCTACCGGGAACACGACATTCACGCCTCGTTCGATTGCGATTGGGTCTCGGGTTGCTTCCTCATGATGCGGCGCGAGGCCCTCCGCGACGTGGGCCTCTTCGACGAGCGGTTCGTCAAGTATTTCGAGGACGTGGATATTTGTCTGCGCATGAATCGTGCGGGTTGGCGAGTCATGTACCACGGCGACACCTATTGCTACCATCTCGAACAGCGCGGCAGCACGCGGTTGGTTTCCGCCGATGCCTGGAGACATCTGCGCGCCTACGCGCACTGGCTTTGCAAATGGGGCACCTGGCCGCGGCGGACCCTTGCTGTCGCCGCGTCGCTACGGTCGGTGGCGCTGTAGTCAGCCGGCCGAATTGAAGCGGCCCAGAAAACGGCAGCCCACCACGTATTGCCGCTGCCCGTCGACCACGGTCTCCGCGGTGCGAACCACCTGGGCGGCAAAGTGCGTCAGCACGGGGGGCTTGCCCAGCGCGACGATCAACTTGTCGAACTCGGGCGCGCGATCGAGGTAGAAGGAGAGCCCGCCGGCGGAAATATCGGCGCAATCGACTTCAAAGAAATCCGCTTCCGACGGCATGGCGTTGCCCAGCAAGGGCGCGATCCGCTGTCGGTATTGGAAGACGCGTCGCGGGCTGGTGCGGTTCTCGACGCCACCCTTGCAAGGACGGACCTGGAATGCCTGCGGGGCTTGCTCGCCGCGGTTGATGCCGCTGAGCAGCATGGCCAGCGGCGCGCCGTAAGCGTCCCAGGTGACGCGCAACGACCAACCCACTCGGAACCGCACGCCGTCCTTGTCGAGCAGGCCGCTCTCGAACTTGCAGGGCGTGCGGGCCTCGATGGCCTGACGAAACATGCGCGGGAACAGATCCATGTCTTCCGGGGGCACGAAGGCGCTGGCAAACGCGCGGCCCTCGATCTGGGCGAGCGCGAAGCCGGTAACCTGGCGGCAAGCCGCGTTGATATTGGCGATTCGCCCCTCCAGATCGAGCACGATCAGCAGCGCTTGGTCGCCATCCAGCAAGGCCTCGGCCAGCGCGCGCTGTTGGTGCAGGGCGGCTTCCGTTTTCGCGCGGCCGATCGAGGAAGTGAGCAGATGCGAGATGGACTCGGCAAACTGCCAATCGTCCACGCTGAACTCGCGGGGCTGGCGGCAGTAGACCTCCAACGTGCCGAAAGGCTCCTTGTCCTGATGCAGCGGCACGCTCAGTGCGCCGCGCACGCCCAGGGTGCGGAGAAAGCGGTCGTGGAATCGCGTCTCGGTGGCAAGATCGCGGCTGGCGACCGGGGTCGCCATGGCCAGCGCATAACCGGCCAGCGAATCTTCGCTCCGCAGCGGCGTCTCGTGGATCACCGACGCGATGGCTTCCGGATCCAACTCGCTGGAGACGACCCGCAGCGACAGCTTTTGTTCGCCCGTCAGGGTTTCGCTGGCGCCGCTCAAGTCCGTCCGCAGCACTTCGGCCACCAAGGCGACGGCATCTTGCGTCAAGATGCTCAGGCTCGGCCGCGCGTTGGCGCGGCGGCCAAACGCCAGCACGGCCGCCTGCCGATGCGCGCGGACCTCCGCGATCAGACTTGCCGGCGGGGCGAGTTGCACGCTTTCCAGGCCGCCGAGTGGCAACGGTGATATCGCATCGTGGGTCGCCATAGCATTATAACTGTACTATATTTTCGGAGGCCGGAAACTACGGTCCCGGACCGTGGATACCGGCCCCCATGATACCCCACCAAACTCAGGGGCATATTGCGCGGCATCTGCCCGCGTTCTAGCGGTCCTTTCCCGGAATAGCGAACTCGCAAGTCATGACTCAGCCTCGATCATTTCGACGGAGGCTTTGGTGGGGGACTGGTAGCGGCCCAGAGCAGCGGCTAGTATGAGCGTTGCCGCAGTGCGCATCGCAGCCGAGATAACGACTTCCGTTGCGTTTGTGCCGTCCCTTGGCGCTGGGCGTCAATGTTAACAGCTAGGGTCTGATTACAAATATCACCGCGGTGCGAAGGCTTCCAAATCGCTCAACCGATGGGACAAATCCGTGAACCGTACCACGCGTTCGATGTTGACGCTGGGTTTGTTGCTTGCTTCCGTCTCCTGCTACGCGGCAGAGCCGAATACTGGGCAAGCAAGAGAAATCGCCGAAATCAAGAACCTGGGCGGCAGGGTCTTTTTTGACGAGGAGAGCCCAGGCAAACCAGTGATTGCGGTAAGCCTGGAGAATACCAAAGCCACCGACGCTGCGCTGACAAACCTGGAAGGATTGATCGAACTCGAAGACCTGGACCTGGAGCGCACCGAGGTGGGCGACGCCGGATTGACCCACCTGGGGGGGTTGGCCCGACTCGAATCGCTGAATTTGCGCAACACGAGGGTCACCGACGCGGGACTGGTGCGTCTGAAAACGTTGACCAGAATCCGGCTACTTTACTTGGATCAAACCAAGGTGACCGACGTTGGGCTGGTTCACCTCAACGGTTTGACCAAGCTCCAAGAACTGGACCTACGACAAATCAACGTCACCGACGCCGGGATGGAAGAACTTGAAAAGGCTTTCCCAAACTGCAAGATCCTTCCTTGAAATGAGTTCCGAGTTCCGGGGCCAGCCCGTATGACCACGAGCAGAAAGCGATCGACCGACCTGATCGTCACCCCGGACGAAATCCAGGCCCTGGTTCGCATGGTTCGTGGCCAGCGGGTCCTGCTCGATTCCGACTTGGCTCGGCTCTACGGGGTGACGACCTCGGCGCTGAATCAAGCGGTCCAGCGCAACGCCGACCGGTTCCCGGAAGATTTCTTCTATCAGCTTACCCAGCAAGAGGTTGCGGGTTTGATGTCACAAACTGTGATATCAAAGGCCGGCCGGGGTGGACGACGCAAACTCCCTCGCGCGTTCACCGAGCACGGGGTTGCCATGCTCTCCAGCGTGTTGCGATCTCCGATGGCCGCGCGGGTGAACATCGAGATCATGCGCGCCTTCGTCCGCATCCGCCGCCTGATGGCCACCCCCGGGGAGTTGGTCGAGCAGCTTACGCGGCTGGCCGAAACAGTGCGGCTGCACGATGGCCGGATCCGGGCGATTGCCCAAGTTTTGAACAAGATGATGGAGGAGCCCGAAGAGCCGAAGCCGCGGATCGGGTTCCACGTTCAGGGGAACGAGCCGGAACCCATGAAATGAGACACGGAGTGGGTGGTGTTACTCCAACGGCCACGATCTGCTCGCTTCCCCGGGTAACCGACATGCCCCCATTGTAGCGGGTGTATTGTCGAGTGGTGGCCGGATACGATTGACGATAGTTTCAACCCCCGGCCCGTCTCCCGCCCGGCGGAAGACGGGCCGGGGGTGAGGGCGGCAGAACATTGGAACAGATCTCAGGGGGCTACCAGTGGCCCCTCGCGGATTTTGGTGAGGCTCGCTCCACTCGACTCGCCCTACTTTACTCGATTCCACCCTACTTCACTCGATCCCAGCGGATAAAACCATGAAACGAACCGTCCCTGTCAGTTGTGCAACCCTGATCGTTCTCGCCTCCTCGCTGATCGCTCTGGCGGGTACGCCGTCTCGTCCCCGGGTTGAGGCCCCTGCCGACGACAGTTCGCCGCAGGCCAGTGCGTCCGCTGCCGCCAGCCAGCCGGCCACGCCGCAGTATACGAGCGTCCGCCCGCTGGAGGACAACGTAACGCTGGCCACCTTGGAAAACGGCCTCACGGTGATCGTCCAGGAGAACCACGTGGCGGCGGTGGCCACCGTCCGCTGCTACGTGAAGAACACCGGCAGCGCCTTCGAGGGACGCTATCTCGGCTGCGGACTGAGCCATGTGCTGGAGCACGTCGTGGCCGGCGGCAGCACCACCGAGCGCACGGAGAAGGAAATCCGCGAGATCGTCGAGGGCCTCGGCGGCGCCACCAACGCCTATACCACCAACGAGATGACGTCGTTCTTCATCGACTGTCCGGCCAAGAAGGTGGCCACCGGCATCTCGTTGCTGGCCGACGCCATGCAGCACGTCAAGTTCGAGCCCCGCGAGTTCGCGCGCGAATTGAAAGTGGTACGGCGCGAGCTGGCCGACGACGAGGTCGATCGCCAGCGCGTGCTGGGCGACATGCTCAACCGCACGGTCTATACGACGCACCCCGTGCGTAACCCCGTGATTGGCTATCTCGAGGTGCTCAACGGCACGACGAACCAGGCGATCATCGATTTCTATCACGAGCGCTATATTCCCAACAACCAGGTGTTCGTCGTGGTGGGCGACGTGAAGACGCAAGACGTGTTGGACCGGGTGGCGCGGGCATGGACCGGCACGCCCCGTGGCCGCGTCACCTACGTGGCCATGGGCGAAGAGCCCGCGCAGCTTTCGCCGCGGGAAACCATCCGTGAAATGGAAGGCAAGACCTACGACATGGTGCTGGCCTGGCCCACGGTCAAGCTCTCGCATCCGGACATGTACGCGCTGGATCTGGCTGCCTATATCCTCGGGGAAGGCGAGAGTTCGCGGCTGGTGCGGCGGTTGAAAAACGATCGGCAACTGGTGCTCGCCATCGACGCCTCCAGTTCCACGCCCTTCTTCGTCAACGGCTATTTCGCGGTCTCGGCCAGCAGCCAGCCGGAGCATTGGCAGGCCGCCTCGGAAGCGATTTTGCGCGAAGTCTATCGGCTGCTTTACCAGGCCCATCGTTTGGGCACCATTCGCGA
>CAYYBU010000056.1:0-9761 GCA_964469945.1 uncultured Planctomycetaceae bacterium | reverse complement strand
GCTCGCTGTCTTGCCGTCCTTGCTCTGCGTGGTCGTCGTCACGGTCTTGTTCTCGGTCGTGCCCTTCTGGCTTTCGCAGCCGATGGTGAACACGCCCAGTGCCGAAATCAGGACAAATGCCAGAAAGCGCTTCATCTCAATGTCCTTTCAAAAAAGTAGCCGGCGCCCCTTCACCAGCAGGAACCGTTCCTGCTGGGGCGTCAAAAAAATCAGAGCACTCTCTTTTCCTGTGCTGCCAGTGCCCTGTTTATGCCTCGGCAGTCTTTCCTTACCGCACGCCTCGGAAATCTTCCATCTCTTTCCGGTCTTCCGCATACTCCTTTCCGCAACCGTACTCCGTTAGAAGCCACGGGGAATGTGCCCCATGAATATGAGCACCAGCACGACCACAAGCACCAGACCCAGGCCACCGCTGGGGCCATAGCCCCAATTTCGACTGTAGCCCCAGGTTGGCAAGCCGCCCATGAGCAGCATGATCAGAACAATCAACAAAAGCAGACCCATTGGTAACCCCTTTCGATGATGTGAAACCAAGTAGTGGTTGCGAACGTCTCTCGTCGCCAAGAACAAAAAAGCCGACGTGGCGGAACACCCGAAGGTATTCGGCCACGTCGGCTTACTTTTCAACAAACCCCCCGGCAAGTCCGAGTTGTTCTTCAGCTAGTCATCCGACCACCCACCGACTCATTATAGCGCCTGGAATGGGGAAGGCAACAGCCGTTGGGCGTGACAGCCGAGATCGAGCCACTTCAATGCTCCGCAAAGCCAATTGGGGGTATCCAGTTCCCTTCAGAACCTCTATCATAGAGATGCAGCCCCTTGTACAGACCTCTCATGGTGTCTGGCCCGTTACATAGGGTAATGGGTAAAGGGAATCGCTCATGGTACACGCATTCAAGTTCAGTCTCGTCCATTCCGGTCAAATCGCCCGAGCCGCCGAAGTCTTGCACGGCACGGCTGGAACGCCGCAGGAAAGGCTCATCCGAGGCGGCACTCTGTTCTGGGCAGCGACGATATTCTCGGGCGATTGGACCTCGCAGTTGGCCGAAAATATCAATCATATTTGCCGAGTTCTCTTTGCGAACGGCACGGTGCGGAAGACGGTCGCGAGGATGGATGCCAAGACCGCCAGCGAGTGTGCCATGCAACTCGGAAACGAGATGACCAGCGTGGCGGCGGAAATCGAGCAGGCCCAGAATCAGGCGTGAGTCTTGCGCTGGCGTCGAGGCCGTTGCATTGCTCGTGCCTCTGGCTTTGGCGTCCGGATCGGAAAAGGACGAGAAAGACGGCCAAGCGACCAGGGTCGTGTGGAAATACTACGCCATCGACAAGACCACCAGCCTCCTCTACTGCTTTGGAGTTCATGTCCAGAAGGTTGTGACCCCTGCCGACTTCCCTCCTACCGCCACGGCCCGGGCGGCGGCGGCGGCGGTGGGGGCGGGGGCGGAATGCGCGGCGGCGCCGGCGACGGGGTCGAGGGCGGCGGGGGCGGCTGGCCGACAGGCATTCCCGGTGGACGTGGACCGCCCAGCGGCACGGCGGGACGGGGCATGGCCGGCGGGGGCGGGCTTGGCGGAGGGGGCATTGGCGGTTTGACCCCGGCTGGCATGACAGGCGGCCGCGACATGGGCGACATGGGTGGCAGCGGCGGCGGGGCCATGCTGCCCGCGGGGATCGAGGCCGGCGTGCCGCCCCGCACATGCACCGCCCCCCGGCCACGATGGCTGAAACGCACGATGTTCGAGCCCAATTTGATCAGGTCGCCGTCTTTCAATGCCGTGGCGGCCTGGATCGGCTGGCCGTTCAGGCGGGTTCCCAACCGGCTGCGATTGTCTTCCAAGACGAAATTACCGTCCGTCTGGCGAGTGATGCGGGCGTGCTCCGACTCCAAGTCTCGCCCGGGATAGCCCAAAAACGGCAGCGGCAGGTGATCGCCGCGTCCCAACGCGGTGACCGTCTGGCCGAGAATCAGCTCTCTCCCCGGGCGAAAGCCATCGACGACCGTCAACCAAGCCTCCTTCAGAACGAGCTGTGCCAGCCCGATCAGGGCACCGATCGAGATCCCCAGGACCACAAAGGCGGTCGCCCGGGCGGCCATGCCGGAGCCGGAGGCGATCCGTTGCATGAAGATGCCGCCCAGCAGGCCACCAATGGCCCCGCCGATGGCCCCATTGCGACACTTGCGGCTGGATTGTTCATAGATGCCTTCGGCACTGCCGATGGCCAAGCCCATCACGATCCAGCCCAGCACGGGGACGAAAGTCATCCAACCGGACAGACTCCCGGGCGTTCTGGAAAGGCCCATGAGGACCAGGAGCAGGTTTCCCAGCAGTCCGCCGATGGCCCCGCCGATGCCGCCGCCGATCAGTCCCGAGGGGAGCCGCAGCAGTTGCCGCTTCCACTGGGCGTTGCTCATGCCGGAGACCAGGTTCAGCCCGGCGCCGATGGCGGCTCCCACCATGGCGCCGATCAGGACCACGGTGGCCGTTCCGCCGGAATCTTCACCGCGGAGGACCAGCAATTCGGCGAGCATCCAGGCCAGAAAAGCCGCCCAGCCACCGACCACGGCACAATAATAGACGAAGCGGTAAAGCGACATGAGCGGAAGGCGCGAATAATCTTGCAGGGATACTCCGAATGTAGAATAGCCCCCCTGTCGGCGCCATGCAAGTCTCCCCCCTCCTCAGGGGAGCTACAAAGTCCGACGCAAAGGGGTCAGGTCCATGTTTTCGGACAAGGCTTTCCTTGAAAAACGAAGCGTTCGAGCCGAAAAATGGACCGGACCCCGACTTTGCAGTCCTCCTGGGAGAGCCGGAGAACGGCTTGCTCGATTTGGCACCAGCGTTTACGCTAGAAGTAGCAGGGCTCGTGGGCGCGGAACAATGACGGCCGGTGCGGCGTGAATTGGGAACGGAGGCGAAGGCAAACCGCTCGGGTCTCCTCTTACTCTATTTGCGCGCGCGCTGGCAGCCCGTATGATGAAGGTTTCCGTTGGCGGTGCGCACGGGGATACCAGGATCCACCTTTGATTCGCTTGGATTGAGCCATGGCTACACGATTCGTTCGTATCGACCTGTCCGATGAAGCCCGCGACTATTGTCCGACGGCCATCGAACCGGGCGTCCCCATGCTGGACCGTTCCAACGCCAACGCCAAGATCCTCTTTCGTTGGGTGGGGGGGATGGCGGCCGAACCGGTCTGGGAAGGCGATTCGGTCAATTTCTACGTCCGCGACGACCACGGCGGGCGCCTGGAAGAGGTCATCTGCCAGCCGGCCGCCGAGCATGAGTTGCACACCATGCTCAAGGACGACGTGGCCCTGTTGCGGGACCGCATCGAGAAGGCCCATCCGGAGACCCCCACGGAGCGGACCTTCCGCAAGATGCTGCTCCGCACCTTCCAGGAACTGACGGAAAACCCCAACCGCAGCGACCTGGACAGCTATTTCTTCCGTTATCGAGACCTGGAGAATCGCTGGCGGCTGGTCTGGTGCTGGGGTTATCAGCGCATGGACCAGGAGCCGGCGCCTTCGGTGGTTTGCACCGATCCGGAATGTGCGTTGCTGTTCGTGCGCCGGCCGGGCAAGAGTCCGAAATGCCCCAGTTGCGCGGGGACGCTGCAGTACCGGCCCGTCCGCCGCAGCAAGGCGCGGCGCGGCGTGTTGCTGGGGTTGCTACTGCTGTTGCTGGCCGCCGCGCTGCTGTGTTGGAAGTTCAGTCCAGTGCGGCTGGTCGCCACGCCCAACGTCATCAGCGGCCCGGTGGGAAGCCAGTTCCCCATGCAGGTTTCGCGGAAGACGCTCTTCAGCAAGACCGACGTGACGGGCTATGCGGTAGGCATCGTGCTCGATCCGGCGGTGGTCCGCTTCAACCAGCGCAGCGGCACGGCGCGGCTGGTGGGCCCGGGCGGAACCGTACTCCGCTTCCAATTGGGCGATCTGAAGACCGAGGTCACGCTGGTATCGACTGCGACCGGCAACCCGGAAAAAATCACCATCGAGCCGCGGAGCGTCGAATTGGGGATCGGCACTACGACCCGGCTCAAGCTGATCGGCCAGTACAAGGATGGCACCACGGCCGATTTGACCGCTGCCGCCGAGTGGAAGCCGCAGCCCGGCGACAGCGCGGTGTTCGTCAACGGCGGTTTCCTGGAAGGGGTCTCGCAGGGGACGGCCACCGTTTCCGCCCATTACCGGGCGACGCCGAACGCCCCCTACCTGGACGCCGCGGCCAACGTCAGCGTGGCCAAGATTGACTTCAAGTCGCTGGACATCGGCATCGAACCGCTGCCGATCGGCGTGGGCCGGGCCAGTCCCTTGCGGCTGGATGCGGTGGCCGACGACGGCAAGCACTACTCGGTGCTGGACTCCTCGCAACTGAAGGCCGAGGTCGGGCCTTGCTATTTGGCCTCCATTCAGGGCGCCGCCTTGCAGGGCGACCGCGTCGGACGCGGCAAGCTCACGGCCACCTTCGGCGACAACCTGACGGCCGACAAGGCCTTCGCCGTGGCCGCCATTCCCGGCGTTGACCGCCTGATCGTCAACCCGGAGAAGCTCAGCTTGCTGGTGGGCGAGATCGCCGATCTGAGCATCGTTTCGCCCAGCGCGGCGCCGGTGCGGGTGAGCAGTTCCAAGCCCGGCATCGTGGAAGTCACCGCCGGCAACCGGCTCATCGGCCGCGGTGAAGGCACGGCCGAGCTGGAAGTCGCCCAGGGAAGCCAAAAATGCACGGTCGAAGCCAACGTGGCCAAGGCCGAGTTTACCTCGATCGCCATCGCGCCGGGCAGCGTCGTGGTGCCGGTCGATGACACGACGTCTCCGCAGGTGGTGGCGCGGGTCAAGGGCGACGACACGGGGCGCGAGGTGGAGCTTGCCCCCGATCTGCTCACCTGCGACAAGGCGCCGTCGCCCCGCTATGCCGACTTCAACGTCCGGCGGCTGGAGTTGCGCGGCGTCATGCCCACCGACAGCAGCACGCCGCAGACGCTGGCGATGCGTTTTGGTCCGCACACGGCCAAAGCGCCCGTCGAGGTGGTGGTGTTGCCGTTGCGATTGGAATTGACGCCGGCCGGGCCGGTCGATTTGCCGCTGGGACAAATGATGCGGCTGCAAGGCTGGGCCCATTACAGCGGCGGCCTCCACGTGCCCGTGGCTGGCGAGCGGCTGGAATGGAAGACCGCCGCGACGGCCGCGGCAGCCGCGCCGGGGCTGGAATTGCGTGGCGACAAGGTGGCGGCCCTGAAGGCCGGCGGCGGCCCCTTGCCGGTCTATGCCAGTTATTTCAAACGCCAGTCGAACCAAGTGGTGTTCAAGTCGGTCGAGGCCGATCCGAAGCTGGTCTTGCGCGTCGATGTCGATCGCACGATCCGCTTGGCCGGCGAGCCGGGCGAGGCCGTGTTGGCCGCCACCTGCCCGCGCGGCGACGTGGAATTGGTGCCGGAAATGGCGGCCTTCAAAAGCGCCGACAAGGCCATCGTGAAAATCGATGCCAAGCTGGGGAAATTCCAGGCCGCCGCGCCCGGCAAAACGACCATCACCGGCAGCCATGCCGCCGCCAAGCAGCCGGCCACGGTGGAACTGCACGTCTACAATCCGGCCGATGCCAAGCTGGTCTTCGACCCGCCGGCGGTCCGCGTGGCGGTGGGCGAGAAGGCGCAGTTGCCCCTGTACCTGGAAGTGAAGGACGGCGCCAAGACGGAGCGGGCGCTACTGGAAGGGCCGGGCATCGGCTACAGCGTGGCCCAGCCGAGCGCGGTGCGCTGGTCGCCCTCGACGCTGATCGGCCTCAGCCCGGCCAAGCCGTTCGCCCTGACCGGCGGCTATACCTTCCTAACGGGCAAGGCGACTGCCCAGGTCGAGGTCGTGCCCGCCGCCGACGCAAGTGCGCTGCGGATCGTGCCCGCCACCGCCGCGTTGGCGCCGGGACAGACGGTTTCGCTGGCGGTCGAGCAGCAAGTGACCGGCTCCGATCAATGGAAAGAGGTCCGCGCCGATGCCGTGAGTTGGACGGTGCCGCTGGATGCGGTCTGGATGCCGCCCAGTGAATCGTTGCGGCCGGCGCTGACGATTCCCCAGGATGCCAAGGGCGAGATCCGCTTGCAAGCCGACTTCGGCGGCAAACAGGCCGTGGCCACGATCAGCGTCGACGGCAAGGGTCCCGACGCCGCCGATGCGGCCGCCCGCTTGGTGGCCACACGCGAACCCCACGGCCAGTATCTCCCCGTTGGGCAGCAGCAGCGCTACGCGGTCATGGTGGAAAAGGACGGCAAGCAGGAGCCGGCCGCCGACGTGCGTTGGCCGGCCGATTTCGAGAATCAGTATTTCAAGTGGCAAGCACCCGTGTTGACGGCCAAGACGAGCGGCGGCACGCAGTGGCTCCGCGCCGACGTGGGCGGCCGCACCGTGCTGTTGCGCACCGCGAGCTACGTGCCCGGCGAGTTGCCGCCGAGCATCAATCCCGACGCGCCCACCGAAGTGGTGATCCTCAGCGACCAGGGCCCCGCGGTGCGCTTCCCCGTGGGGGCGCATTTCGACGATTTCCGCGTCGAAGCCCGCTACGCCGACGGTTTCACGCAACTGGTCACCAAGAAGGCCCTATTGACGCCCGAGCCGGCGACTCCGCTGACCCCCAGCAACGGCCAGTTGATCGGCGTACACCCGGGCCAGACTGCGGTGGCGGCGGAGTTCGAGGGCGTCCACAGCAAGAAATCGTTGGATGCCACAGTGACGGCCGACATCGAGGCCGATGAAATTCGCGTGGCCCCCGCACCGATCGTCATGCTTCCCAACGAGACCATTCCGCTCGGCGTCATCGGCTACAAGGGCGGCAAGTCGATCGGCGACATCACCGGCATCGGCAATATCGTTTGGCAGTCGGACCACAACGAGACCGCCCGCGTGGCGGGACCCGCGGTCACCGGCGTCAAGCTGGGGCAAGCCAAGATTACCGCCAAGCTCGCGGCCATGACCAGCCAGCCGACGATCGTCAGCGTGGTCGATTCGATCGCCGATCGCCTGAAACTCGATCCCAAAACGCTCCGCTTGCACGTGGGCGAAGGGGCGCGGATCGGTAGCGACTTGTCCGTCTTCCGCGGCGAGATGGAGGTCAGCTCGATGTGCAACGTCACCTCGCTGCGGCCGGACTGCGTGCGCTACGACCCCGAGACCTGTACCCTGGTGGGCGTGTCGCCGGGGGCCGCCGAAGTGGCCATTACCGTCGGCGACAAACTGGTCAACGCGGTAGTCGAAGTCCTGCCGGAGAGCGGCCCGATTGTCGGCGGCGTGCGCATCACGCCGGCCACGACGATTCTGGCCCCCGGGCAATCCGAGGTCCTGCGCGTGTATGTGGGCGATTACGACCGCACCAGTTCCGCGGTGTTGATCAGTTCCGATCCGAAGGTGGCCATGATCCAGGGCGATCGAGTCTGTGCGGTGAGTCCGGGCACGGCCCAGATCCGCGCGGCGGTTTCCGGCGGCGAAAAGAGCGGAAACGCCCAGGTCGTCGTCAACGACGAGCCGATCACCGAGTTGATCGCCGAGCCCATGCACATGGCCGTCGGCGACGTCGATCACCTGCCCGTGCTGGGCAAGGCGCCCTGCGGCATCCACGAAATGTTCCCCCAGGACGACCTGAAACTGTCGGTGGGCGGGGCCACGCCCGGGGCGATCTCGATCGCCGGTTTCAACCAGGTCCATGCCCTGGCGCAAGGCAATGCCAGCGTCGACGTCACCTGGCGCGGCAAGCTCAACCAGCAGGTGCCGGTCAGCGTGACCAACGACCCCTGGAGCGATTTGCACATCGAGCCGGGCAATACGACCATGCATCCCGGCGAGGCCATGTCCTACGAGGTCACGGCCATGAAGGGGGGCCAACGCCGCGTCCTCGGCCCCGACCAGGGCATCCAACTGGCCGTCGGCGATGCCAATGTGGCCCAGGTGCTCGACGGCCTGAACGTCGGCGCCAATCACCCGGGGCGCACGGCCGTGATCGCCAAATTGGGCCCCTTGACCGCCGAGGCCAGCCTCGACGTAACCGCCGGCGAGGTCGTGGCCGGCACGACGCTCGCCCCTCGCGACGATGGCGCGATCACTTATGTCCCGGGAAATGTCTTCCACACCGACGATACCGGGGGCACTTTCATAGCCGGAGCCGGGCACGTCCTGGCCGGCAACGTGCCGGCCGGCAACGTGAAGGGCCTCCGCTTCAGCCCCGACGTGCTCCATATGGGCGTCCAGGCCCCGGCGAGCCTGGTCCACGTCATCGAAGTCTTGAACGACGGCACCGATGGCCCCGATGTGACCGCCGATGCCAAGCTGGAGGTCAGCGAACCGGGCGACGTCGCCAAGGTCGAGATGACCAACGACGGGCCGGTCTTCAAGCCGCTGAAGCCGGGCCAACGCTCGGTCACCGCCAAGCTGGGCGATCTGACCAGCATCGCGCCGCTGTTGATCGACGTGGGCGGCGAAGCGGCGACCGGCGGGCGACTGGTGGTCACCCCCGATCCGGTGAACCTCTGGCTGGGCGAGACCGGCAAGCTGGGCACCGTGCGCATCGATCCGGGCAACGAACAAGCGACCTTCGCGGTCGAGTACAAACTGACCGCGCCGGAAGGGCAAGGGGTGGTCTCCGTCGATGGCGACACGATCAAGGGGCTGGCCGCCGGCACCGCGCAACTGACCGTGACGCCCACCGATCCGCAGTATCAGGCCCTCGCCACCACGGTGGCCGTCCAGATCAGCGCGTCCGACAAATTGACCCTGGAGCCGGGCGACTTGACCCTCAAGGTGGATGAAGTGACGCCCTTGGTGATGGTCACCGGTAAGGGCGCCGACGGCGCGCCTTACGAGGTGCCGGCCCAGGTGACCAGTCAGGATCCGAACGTACTGGCCCCCATGCCGGATTCGCCGGGCCATTTCATCGCCAAGGCCATGGGCCGCACCCAGTTGAAGGCCACCTACAAGGGCGTGGAGGTGTTTTCCACCGTCACCGTGTCGGGCACGCGCTTCGTGGACGTGAAAACCACCCCCAATGTGCGGGATACTGATTTCGACGTCGGCATCGAGGTACTAGCGGCCGACTCGGAAGGTCCGTTAGAATATCGGGTTTACGTGGCCGGCCAAACGCCCGAGGAGAATTGGGTGGCCAACCAGCCGCAGCCGCAAGGAAACATGCGTCAAGCGGTCCTGCAAAGTCCGAAGATCGCCGTCGGCGCGCCGGGCACGCTCTATCACCTGATGATCGAGGCCCGCGATGCCAAGACCAAGTCGGTGCAGCAATACCCGCTGACCTTGCGGTCCAAGACGACCAATACTATTGAAACGGTCAACGAGCACGAGGATAAAGACAAGGATCAGGACAAGGACAAGAAGTAGGCAGTTATGGCATTTCCAGATGAACGTGATCGTCAATTGATTCACCGCGCCGAACAGGTGGAAAACCTGGCCACGGGCTTGTGCGACTGGCTTTCGGAATTCAATCCGGCCCGCCGGAGCAGCGATTTGCTGCCCATTGCCGAGAGCGACGAGTTCGAGGTCTTGCAGCTTCGCCGCCTGGCGGGCAGCCTGTACACCTCGGCCAAGGTGCCGGTGGCGGCCGCCGCTTACGGCGCCTCGCAGGTGGGCAAGAGCCTGTTCATGGGGCAGGTCCTGCGCCCGCACACCGAGGATTATTGTCCCATCGGCGGCGACGAGACCCTGGCCGAGCCGGCGTACTACAAGAACCTCTCCTTCGACAACGACCTGAACCCGCAGTGCGGCTCGCAGG
>CAYYBU010000055.1:0-9842 GCA_964469945.1 uncultured Planctomycetaceae bacterium | reverse complement strand
AGGGGGCGTCCTGGTCTACGTCCAATCGCAGCCATCCAGTTCCCTCCCCGAGTTGCCATCCGACTCACCACCCAACCAAACCATCGGCAACGCGGCACCACGACTATCGGCACCGAAAACCTTGTCACCGCCCGCGTCCATGGCGACCGCGCCGGCGGCTCCGGCGAGAGCCTGTCCGCAGGCGGCGGCACCGACGCCGAGCAAGCCGGACATCTTCGTTTCCAGGCTCGCTCCGCTCGCTGGCCCCACGTTCCGAAGCATGTTTCCGGCCGATCGACCGGATTCTGCCGCCTCGTTCTCGCCACCCAGCGGGGAATTCTGGACGAGCAGCGCTTTCCTGGAATTGGACCGGCGGGGCGACGACCACATACTCGCCCTTCTCAACAAGAGACCTGACGGAGACCAACCGCTGACATTCAGCCTCAGCAACACGGCAGGCATCGGCCCACAGTACCAGATCATCAAGAATGAGGACACCACGTTCCTGGGACGTGTGGCCAGCCGTTTTTCCCCGCTGTATCCGGGCTTGAACGAGGAGGGGCGTGTTTCCGAAGTGCTTCTTGGATGCCAACTCGAACATCGACTCAGCCGGCGCAACAAGGTCTTCAGCGCGGTGGAGTATGCCCGCGACCCTGCCGATTTCGCCGCTCACTGTGTTCGCACCCAGGCTGCATGGGAAGTTCTGTTGGATTCGGAGGAGAATCTCAGTCTTCGCTCGTCGGTACTGGAATCCTCCAACTATACTCCCAACGGGGACCAAGCAAAGAGCCTCAACTATAACCTGAATTTGATCTGGAAGTTTTGAGGGGAGGTATCGGCGGCGGTTACGGCGGTTGGCACGGGGGTGGCTTCGGCGGGTATCATCGCTAGTACCCTCAAGTGAACCGTGTAGGGAACGCCCTCCGTGGCGTTCCGGGCGTATCGGTGAGACGGAACGCCACAGAGGGCGCTGCCTACAGCGATTCCTCCGGGAATCGTGCAACGCTATTTGGAATTGACAGGGGCCTATCTGCGTTTATGTGCGAACAAGTGCAAGCCGTCATCGGTCCTTACGTCGCCCGGAAACGGGAGATCATCGCTAGCGGGGTGACTGATTCGCTGGAGTATTGCCGGATCAAGGGGGAGTTCATCAAGGAGATGTTGGGATAGGATCTCTTCTCCGCCAATGACTTCCACAGAAGGCGGTGAACGCCGGAAAAAACCCCGATGTCGAGCCGGATGGCGCGGGGCCTAAGGCACGTTAGTTGTACGAACGTCCCTGGCTTCTGACCTGGGCAACTTCCGCCGCGAGTTCCACCGTATCCTTCGTGAGTTGCTTGAGACATTTATCGGCGGTGTTCTCATCCATCAATTCGACCGTCTTCTGCACGGTGCCGGCTTTGGTGAGACCGCGGTAAATGTTGTTCGCCCGCTCGAGCAACTCCGGCGTCCAGTCGCCCAGAAGCGTGCGGGCTGCCCAGATCAACTTGCCACCCAGGACGAGCTTTTCCTTGGGCGTTCCCGATCCGGTGGTCAGAAAATTGGCGGCTTGGGCAATGGGAAGCAATTGAACTGGCATGGGTAGGTCTTGATGGGATGATAGCTGTTGGACGTTCTCGGCACACGGGCCTTGCGAACAATGTTTACAAGTGTACACGTTCGCGCGCCACGATGCAAGTGGGTCGCGCGGTTCCCCGGTGGTAGGCACGCGCCGCGTACCGCGAGCGAACGGACGGCACACGGCGAGCGTGTGAAAAAATCCACCAAAGGGGTGGAGTCTCGCGTTGGAAATTAACGGTTTGCGTCGAGCCGGCCGGGATTTTTTCACAAGCTCGGCGTGTGCCTGCTACAATGGGAGTTCAACGGCCCGGAATGGGCATGACCGGCTGCGGCAAGAACTTCTCCGGGGCCTGCTGGACTGCGGCTATGCAGTCGTCCCCGGCGAGGTATAAGGGAAAATCGGCAATGTAGAGCTTGGTGATCGGACCGCGGCTCCCCAGCGGTGCGCCGCTGACCGGACAGACCTGTTGGCGGAGAACGCCGTTCCGGTCGGCCTCGGTGAGCAAGACTTTCGTCACGTAAGGACGCACACTGAACTGAGCATAGTGGGGCGTGAAGGAAACGGTCGGCGGTCGGTGATCGGGCAGGCCCGAAAACTCCAGCGTGATGTTGGTTTCCTTGTCCTGCAAGGGCCGGATGTCGAACAACGCCGTCACGTAGTCCTGCTCGGTTGCCCCCGGTGGCATGGCCGCGTACTGGAACGGAACCCGCCGCGGGGCATTTTCCGTCGGCAATTGCAAGATCATCTGGGCATGCACGTCCCGGGCACTCAGCGGCTTCAACTTGTTGTCGTACAGGTAGATGCGGGTCTGAAGCGGCATGTAGACGACTTCATAGCAGTTCTGGTCCGTGGAGACATACCACCCCCCATGAGGCGACAGCGGTGGCGACGCAGGTGGCGGTTTGTAACTGGAGCCGGAGTCGGCATCCGACTGCTTGCTGCTGTCGCCGCCGCCATGCCGGCCACCGCCGCGGCCCTGGGCCCAGGCTACCGACGCGAAAAAGACCGCTGCACACGCGGAAAGGCCGATCGCGAGGACCAGGATTTTGCCACGAGCGAGAAATTGCCGAGTAAACACGTATCGACTCCTTGAGCAAGACCGCTTCTCTCCGCCGTCACCCGGGGGGACAGGATACATCATCGCCAGAATCAAGGCTAGACGAAATTGTCCGCCGCACCGATACGCCCGGAACGCCACGCAGGGCGTTCCCTAAACTGGAATCGCGCAACTCCATTGAACGCTATGCTCCAAGAATCATGGCGCCGCGGTGCTGGCGGACAAGCGGCGTGCCGGACACATTTACGGCCCCTTCCCCCGCAATCGCACGATCAGCCGGGCAAACTCCGGCGGCAGCCGCATCTCGAAGTGCAACGGCACGCCGGTGATGGGATGATCGAAACCCAATTCGGCCGCGTGCAACGCCTGCCGCTCGGCGCCGCTGTGGTCCGGCCGGGGTGGGGCGAACAACGGCTGATGGTAGACCTTCTCGCCGCAGACCGGATGGCCGGCCTCGGCCAGATGAATGCGAATCTGGTGGGTGCGGCCCGTTTCCAGGCGGCATTCCAGCAGGCTATAGCCATCGAAATATTCCAACGGCCGCACGTGCGTGACGGCATGTTTTCCCACGCCGGCCAGCGGCGTGCTGCCGCGGCGGCCATCGCCCCGGTCAGGGACGAAATCGGAGGTGAACGTGCGGGTCTCGACGCGCCCCTGCACCAGCGCTTGGTAGACCCGGCGCACGGTATGTTTGCGAAACATCTGCACTAAGCGCCGCTCTGCCTCCGCGCTGAGGGCGAACACCATCAGACCGCTGGTATCGCGGTCCAGGCGATGGACGGCCCGGACCCGCGGCCCATAGCCCCGCTTGCCGGCGCGGCCGCGCGGTTTTGGCGGGCTTTTTCGGGCGAGGATACGCCGCACCATCTCATCGAGCGTCGGTTGAAGTTGCCGGCGCCGGGGCGACCAGGACCGCTCTTCGGAGTGCCGCAGCGTGGTCACGCCGGCCGGCTTCTCCACCACCACGAGGTGGGCATCTTGATACCGGATCGTGACGTCGTCATCGCGCGGGGCGGCGCTGCGCGGATCGCGCCATACTTTCACCACGTCGCTCAAGCGGAGTTTCCGGCCCTCGTCCACGCTCAGGTTGCCGTTGATCTCCACGTGGCGGTGGTGGACCAGCCGCCGTACGGCCGACCACGACTGCCCGGGCAAGAACTGTCGCAGGGCGGCGATCAAGGCCAGCCCCGCCTGTTCGGCCACGACGTGATAGTTGCGGAAAGCGGGCTGTTTCTGGTTCGTTGGCTCCATCCGCCAATTTTAGAACACCGGGGCACGGTCTGTAAAGTCGTAGGGGCGGCCAGCCAAGGTAAAGGCCCGAAGCGTAAGCGAGGCCGTGCAAACCCGAGCCTCGCTTGCGCTTCGGGCTTCAATGACCCCACCGTGCCGGAGGGTCTCGTAACCAATCGGCACCCGGCCGTGTATACTGAAGTGGCATGGGGCCCGGTCCATCACGAGCCAGCGAGGCGGAAAATGCGAAACGTTGGATTTTCCTTGGCCATCCTCTTGGCAACTGCCGGAGTGCTGCGCGCCGAGCCGCTGGACTTCCACTACGTGGCCGCCGACGCCAAATGGGTGGCCCACGTCGATTTCGACGCCGTGCGGACCTCGACCGTTGCTCAGGCGGGCTACCGGCAGTGCCTCGATTTGCACAAAGAGGCCATTCAACAGCGGCTGGCGAAGATCGCCGAGCAATGGAAGATCGACCCGACCAAAGATCTGCTCGACCTGACTTTCTATGGCACGCAGATCAAACGCGATAGCGGCGTGCTTATCGTCCACGCGAAAGTCGATCAGCAACTTCTGCTGTCGAAGGTCCGAGAACTTCCCGGACACGTGGCCACCCCCTATGGCCGCTACGAGTTGCACACCTGGGTTCCCGGCAAGGTGGGAATGCATCATCATCCCGTAACGGGCGTCTTCTATCGACCCCAAGTGCTGGTGTTTGCCGCAACGCCCGCGGAAGCCAAGGCGGCCTTGGACGTGCTGGATGGCAAGACGCCGAGCCTGGCCGGGAAGCCTTCGCCGCTGGCGGCCGAGATTCCGGCCGGGGCGATGATTTTGGCCCGCGCGATCGGGCTTTCCGGCGCCGAGTTGCCCAGCAAGTCGCCGCTGGTGAAGCAGAGCGAATCGTTCAGCGTCGTGCTGGGTGAATCTAAGGGCGAGTCGTTCTTCGATGGCACGGTGATGGTGAAATCCAAGGACGTGGCCGAAAAGATCAAATCGGTGATCGAGGGGGTCCGCTCCTTGGCCGCCCTGCAACACGGCGCCGATGCGGAGGCCATGAAACTGGTCGATGCCCTGAAGGTTTCCGCCACGAATAAAACGGTGACCGTCCGTTGGCGTGCCCCCGCCGCGCAAGTCTGCAGCCAAGTGCAGAAAGCATGGAAGCGCTGGGCCGAGAAGAGAAGCGAGGCAAAACCCGACGGTAAAAAATCGTTGTCCGAATCGCGGGAGCAAGGATCGGCAGAAAAGTAACATCCGCAAAGCGTAGGTCAGGCTGTGCCTGACGCCCCGGACTGTCAGGCACAGCCTGACCTACGCGTGACCGGTCCTTCCGCCCAAGTCGTGAGGCCACGAGCCCCTAATTGTCCATGACACAGCACGCCGCGACTCCAACGCCGAGCGACGAAGAACTTGCCTGCCGGGCACAGCAGGGGTGCATGGCGAGTTTCGAGGAGTTGCTGCGGCGATTCCAACGCCGCGTGCTGCACTTCCTCGAACAACGGACTCACCGCGGCGAGGCCGAGGACTTGGCCCAGGACACGTTCCTCCGCGCCTATCAGCAATTGCACCACTATCGACGGCAGTGGCCCTTCGCCGCCTGGCTGTTCACGATCGCGCGGCGGACGGCCATCAATCATCATCGTCGCCAGCGGCCGGCGGCCGACGCCGACGGCCTGGCCACGGCGGCCTCCACGTCGCCAGGGCCCGTCGAGATGCTCTCCGCCGAAGAGAGTCGCCGCCGCCTGTGGCACGTAGCGGCCCAGACGCTTTCCGAACAGCAAACGACCGCCCTATGGCTGTACTATGTGGAAGACATGCCGGTGAAACGCATTGCCTGGATCCTCGGTTTTTCCCGGGTTGCGGTCAAGACGATGATGTTTCGGGCCCGAAAGAAACTAATGCCTGTACTGGAAGAATTACCGGATGACCACTGCGCGGCGCCATCGCAAATCGCGGCGACCGTGCGGAAAACGGCGTCGCACGCGCCGACGATGGAGGTGCCCTATGTCCTTTAACGACAAGTTGCTGGCGGAGCGGCTGCGGCAGGAAGCGATGCAGTCGCGGCCCGCGTTTTCCGAGGCGTTGCACGCCCGCGTGCTCCATGCCGTGCAGACTGGCCCGGCGGAGGAAAGGCCGTTGCCGCGGCGTGCGGCGTCCGGCTGGCGGTTGCGGCGCATGTTGCCGGCGGCGGCGGCCGTGTGTCTCCTCATGGCGGTCGGCGTGGGATGGCGCGTGCTGCGGCCAACCGCGCCGCCACCGGGCGGCGGCCAGCAAGTGGCCCATCGCGCTGCACCCAGTCACGGCGATCCCGCCATCGCGATGACCACCCTGCCGGCGTCGGACGTGGATGCCTTGGCCGAATTGGCCGATCAAGCCACCGACGGGTTGGGCACCTTGGTCGATGCGGCCGTGGTCAGTCAGCAATCGGCCTATCTGGACCACGATGTCCGTCTGGCGGCCGAGATTTTGATGGATCGCCTGCCGCTGGATCTCACGGCGAGCGAGGAGCCGCGGTAAGGCAGCCAGCAGGAAATAGGCTACCCAAGGTGTTGAACCGCTGTAGGGAACGCCCTCCGTGGCGTTCCGGTTTCTCGGTGACGCACGGAACGCCACGGAGGGCGTTCCCTACAGCGGCGGGTAGTTTTCTTCCTGCCGGCTGCCTAAGACCTCGCGTCACAGCCCCGGTTCGGGCGGCGGCGGCGGCTCCAGGGGCGCGGGTTCCGTGACGGACGGCGACTTCTCCTCCGGACTCTTGATGCGGATCTCCCCCGCCTCGCGGCGCTGCTTCCACGCCTTCACCGGCTGTTGTCGTTTGGCGGTCGTGTACTCGGGATGGTAGAAGAGCCCCAGCCCGGTGAGATCTTTCAGGTTCAAGTAACCGAGGACGCGGAAGGCGAGCGTCTCGTGTTCCAGCAGTTGCACGAGCTTGGCATCGGCGCCGTTTTGCAGGTCTTTGTCCGAATAGCCCCAGAACATGCGATAGGCCGCGGGGGCCTCCTGGCCAAACTTTTTTTCCAGGGATTGCCGAATGGCGGCGGCGGTCTCCGGTCCCCGTGCGGCGGCCTGGCGAAGTTGCTCGAAATAGTCCAGCCAATCCGCCTTGTCGGCCGGATTGTTCAACGCCGCGACCATGGGATCGAACTGGTCCAGGTAATCCAGGCAGCGCCACACCAGCCGGACGACTTCCTTCTGCCGATGATAGGTCTCTTCTATCTCCGTGAGACTCAGACTGGCGGAACGCCCGCCCTGCAGCGACTGGGCCACGGTGTTGGACGCCCGCTGCTCCAACGGCCCCAACGACTCCAGCACGATCCAGTTCGGCAGGGCCTTGCTTTCCAGGGGTTGCGGCTCGCGCGGCGTCTGCTCGTCCAGCGGCAAGCGGGCGGGCGCGACGATGCGCACCGGCTCCGCGGCGCCCTTCTCTTGCCACAGCGCGGCGCCGTGGCTGACGTACAAGTCGATCGCGGCCCGCGGCGGCTGGCTCTCCGGATTGACGCCCGGCGCGTGGTAACGGACGACCTCCACGGCGGCAATGGTTTCGGCGTCGGCCAGCGTGAGCACGCCGCTGCGGCCTTCCACCACCAGACGCACTTGCGGTCCGCCCTGGGCCAGGGGCATCAGCACCAAGCGCCCGAAAGCAACCTCCAACCCGGCAGGCGCTTGGGGGCTGCCGGCCAACAACTGCACCTGGGTGCCGCCCAGCATTTGCAAGGTGATGGCGGAATTCAACGAAATCTCAGCGCGATAGGTGGGCAGTGCCAGCAAACGCTGCCCGGAGACCAGCGGCTCCTTCGCGGGCACACGTTGCCAAAAGCCAGCCTGCGGGTCGAACGCCAGCAGGACCTGGTCCTCGGAATTGAAGCGTCCCACCCGTTCCGCCGCCGCGACCGCCTCGGGCGCCGGCTTGCCGGGCTCGCTGCCGGCCGGGCCCGCAACCTTCGAGTCGCGATGATCCGGCGTGGACGCCAGCGCGTCGAGCAGCGGCTCGTTGCTGGCTGGCGGCGGCGTGCCGGGCTTGGGCGGCCCCTTCGCGTCGATCTTGGCAAGCGGGGTCGGGGCTGCTTCGGGACCTTCTGCACCGGGAGGCGGTTCCTTACCAGGAGCGACCGGCGCCGCCTTGGCGCCGGCCACCGTCGCAGTCGGCTGAGGCGTCTCGGCCGCCTTGGTTTTTTCCTTCCCGGGCTGGGACGCGGTAGCCGTTTTGTCCGCGCCGCCGGCAGCAGCCGCCTTATCCGCCGCAGTTTTGCCTTTATCGGGCACTGTTTCGTCCGGCGCCGATTCTGGATTGGATGCGTCGCGCGCGGCGGTCACTTCCGCATTCCAGCGGCCGGTCCGCACCAGGTTTCCCAAGGGAGTGCCCGGCTCGAACTGTCCCAAGGCCAACAGCACGGCCCCGGCGAAGCAGCCGGCCAGCACCAGCAGCGTCAGCGTGGTCAGCAGGCGGCGGCGCTTGGGAGGCTCGCGAAGGTATTCCGGCACGGTCGGTTTCGGCCGTGCCTTGTGGAGGGCAGCGTCACCGGCCCCGTTGCCATCGGCGCCGGTTGCCGCCGGGACTTCCCCCCGGCTTTCCGCGGCGGCCTGGGCCGCCACCTGCGGCAGTTGATACATCCGCTGCCGGCTTTCCGGCTCGATTTCCGCCGGTTCACCCAAGACCGCCGCCAAGACCTGGTGGCACGAAGCGACCTCGGCCAGATAGACGTCCGACTCCAAGCAGACCTTTTCGAAATCGGGCACTCGGTCGCCGGGCAACGTGTTGTCGAGATATTCCGCCACCGTGTTGGCATCCAGGCCCGGCTCACGTTCGGAAACGCTGGGGGCCGACAGCCGCAGCCGCCGCATCACGTCGCGCACGCGATGGAACAGGCTGGTGGCGTATTGGCTCTCTTCGATTTTCTTGCCGATATCCTGGGCATCTTCCGGCTCGAGAATGCCGTCCAGGTGGGCCAGCATCGTTCGCAGGGTAAGTCGCATGACGGGATCTCTTGGCATAGGGGGGCATTGGCGGCCCCGCTCGCCGCGGCGCGGTTCACGCGGACACGGCAGTGGGCGTTTCTCTATTAGTGTTAGTGCCGCCGGCGGACAGGATCCGTGCAAGAAAACCGAACATTTAAGAGAAATGTGTCTGAAGTGGGGGGGAAAACAATTTCGCCGACGTGCAGTTGTATATTTGCCCGCTGAACATTATGATAGAATGAAAGCTTCCCAGGAGCGGGCCGTCTTGGGGCGAAACCGAAGCCCACCGGCGCTCTCCCACCCCCGCGATCCCACCTTCTTTCTCTCAGGAGCAGGCCATGCAACGCCACCACCGCCTCTGCTGGACGAAGTTCTGTGTTTTCCAAGTCGTCGTACTCCTGGCTGCGACGGCTCTGGCTGCTCCGCCCCCCGCCGAACGATTGCGACAATTGCAGGAGGACCTCACCACGCCCACCGGCGTTCGCGGCCTGGTTCTGGCCGACACGAAGGACCGCCTGAAGGCCTGGCTGACCAAGGTCCAAGCGGATCTGTCGGGGAAGCCGTCGGCCGCGCAAGTGGCGGAAAAGCAAAACCAACTGGAGACGATCGAAGCGACGTTGACGCTGATGGAACGGATCCGCTCGCTGCGGCTGGCCGTCGACGACCAGCGCGACACGTTCGGCGTGCGCTATGTGAAGGCCGCCGACTGCCTGGCCCGCGTCGCCGCCCTGGAGCAGAGTGCGGCCGCGGCGTGGAATGCCGCGCTGGGTACGCCGGCCGGCAACGTGCCGACGCTGGCCGCCCTGCGGCAAGACATCGACAAGCAGTCGCCCGAGATCCTGCTGGCCAACCCGCTGATGAACTTTGAAAAGCTCCTGGTGGTTAAGGGCGAGAGCTACTTCCAGACCAACTGGGACGGTCCCAACCACTTGGGCGACGATCTGGCGGTGGTCTCGCCGGTCGCGACCGATGGCAAGCAGACGATCTTGCACCACGGACGCGTCGCCGACCTGGATCTGAACTGGGACGGCCGGCGCATCCTCTTCTCGGACGGTAGCTCGCTGT
>CAYYBU010000054.1:0-9845 GCA_964469945.1 uncultured Planctomycetaceae bacterium | reverse complement strand
CGCTGAAACTGCTGCGGACGTGGACCGGCACGCAGAACTTCTTGGCGAACTCGATGGAGCGGTTGTGCATCACGCCGGCCCCCGCCGTGGCCAACTCCAGCATCTCGTCGTAGCTGATCTGGCTGACTTTGCGGGCCTCGGGGACGATGCGCGGGTCGGTGGTGTAGACGCCGTCCACGTCGGTGTAGATCTCGCAACTCCTGGCCCCCAGCACGGCCGCCAGGGCCACGGCGGTAGTGTCGCTGCCGCCGCGGCCCAACGTGGTGATGTTGAATGCCTCGTCGATCCCCTGAAAACCGGCGGCAATGACGATCTTCCCCTCGTCCAACGCGCGGCGGATGCGATCGGTGGAAATCGACTGGATGCGGGCCTTGGTGTGCGTGCTGTCGGTCATGATGCCCAGTTGCGCCCCGGTCATGCTGATCGCCTGATGGCCGAGCGAATGAATGGCCATCGCCATCAGCGCCACGCTCACCTGCTCGCCGGTGGACAACAGCATGTCCATTTCCCGCGCCGGCGGCTGGTCGGTGATTTGCCGGGCAAGGTCGATCAGCAGATCCGTGTTGTCGCCCATGGCGCTGACCACGACGACGACCTGGTTGCCTTCCTTTTTCGCACGAATTGCCTTGCGGGCCGCCGCCAGAATCTTCTGGCTGTCGGCCACGCTGGAACCACCAAACTTCTGAACGATAATGGGCATGATTCTGTCTACTCGCCTCTCCTGCAAGCGGGAAAGGGGCCGTGGGTAAGGGTAGCTGGGGCTAGTTGTTGCGTCCCATGTTGTATCTGGATGGGCATCCGAAGGTACGCAAACCAACTATTATCCTAACCATCGCCGCCAGCGTCAACCGTGGTTCAGTGCCCCACCACGGGTGGACGCAATAACATCTTGCGAGGGGCTGCTCATCGCGGAATCAGAAGTAGAGTACGATAGAGGAATGTCCGCCATGAAATCACCGCGCCGTCCCATTCCACCGCTGGAAGCTCCCCTGCCTCGTGGCTCGGTGGCTGGGGGCGTATTTCGCCAACGCCCGCTGGCGCCCGATCCGGCGCTGCCGATTCCCGCCGTGCAGGTCGGCTTCACGGTGCGGCATCCGTTGATCTATCGCAAGCGGCTGGACAAGATCGACCACGCCCGGGCCGGCGACCTGGTGGCCGTCTATGGACCGGGGCAGCAGTTGCTCGGCTACGGACTGTACAACCCGCGGAGCGAGATCGCCGTGCGGATGTTGTTTCAGGGGGCCGATCTGCCGGACGACGCCCGCTGGCAAGGGCGACTGGACGAGGCCATCGCCCTGCGCCGCGATCTGCTGCGGCTCGATGAGTCTACCAATGCCTATCGACTGATCCATGCCGAGGCGGACGGCTTGTCGGGGTTGGTCGTCGATCGTTTGGGCGACGTGCTTTCGGCCGAAGCCTATACCTTGGGCATGTATCAGCGCAGCGAGGCGATTCTGCGGTGTCTGGACGTCGCGTGCGGCACGCGGCATACGCTGGTACGTCCCAGTCCGCAGTTCCTCAGCCAGGAGGGACACGAACCGCCCGCGATCGCCTCGCCGGAACTGCCCGAGCAGGTGACCATCCAGGAATACGGCACTCGCTTCCGCGTGCGTTTCGCCGGCGGGCACAAGACGGGGTTCTTTTGCGATCAGCGCGAAAACCGCCGCCGCCTGGCCGAGTTCTGTCCCGGCCGCAGCGTGCTCGACCTGTGCTGCTATACGGGAGGTTTCTCCGTGCAGGCCATGCGTCTGGGCCACGCGGCGGAAGTGACGGGTGTCGATCTCGACGCGGAGCCCTTGCAGTTGGCACGCGACAACGCCAACCTCAATCAGGTCCGAGTCCATTTCGTCCAGGCCGACGTCTTCAACTACATGCGCGAGATGCTCGCCCAGGGCCGGCAATACGACGTGCTGGTGCTCGATCCGCCCAAGCTGGTCCGCTCGCGCGCGGAGCTTGAAGAGGGCACCCGCAAGCATTTTGATCTCAACCGTCTGGCGATGCGGCTGGTTCGGCCAGGCGGGCTGATGCTCAGTTGTTGCTGTTCGGGGTTATTGAAGCCGCCGGATTTCCTCAGCTTGCTCTGTTCGGCCGCCTATCAGGCGGGCCCACTGTTGTCGGCAGCCACGGCGGAGAAGTCCGAACGGCACGCCGCGCGGCCCATGCAGATCCTCGCGCAAACCGGCGCCGCGGCCGACCATCCGATTGCCTCCAATGTGCCGGAAAGCGAGTACTTGAAAGCAGTGTGGATGCGGTTGGGGTAAGAAACGGACGAAGAATGAATTTTCCGTTTAGCCACGGACAAACATGGATCGCGCACGGATGGGGGGAGGGTCATCATCGAGCGAGACGGCAAGTGGTACATCGCGTACCGTCCCGAGGTGCCAGGGCCATCGGACCCGTGTTACCGAGGAGCTCTCGCCCGGAGAAAGCGCGGTTGCTGCCCGGCCGGCCAGCAACAAGTGAACGTTGGGCCGCCGTCGAGGATCTCGGTTCGCAGCGACGGCTCCCTTTCGAGGGACTCCAGAGATTCGTCAACCAATAAGTGCGTCCGACACAACTGGCTGGCGGGAAAGCAGTTATGCTTGTTTTTTCGAGCAGGCGGGCGCCCGCCGTGTTGCTCAACAACAGTCGATTTTTCCGCATTGGGGACCCTTCTTCTCGCCGCCGTCTTTCGCCCGCGGATCGCCCCTCAGGCCAGGATTTGGCGGGAAAACCGCCTCGGCGAACGTTTCGAGCGTAAATTTTCAATGAACAGAGCGACCCTCCAACATCACGGCGTTGGATGATGGCTTCCGGCCGCGTCTGGGCGTCGGACGGGGGTTACTGCGGGCAACATCCCATACGCACTAAGTTAAGGAAGTGCCTCCCCAATGTCTCGTCCCCTCTCCCTCCGGGAGAGGGCTAGGGTGAGGGCGAACAACCAAAAAGCTTCGCTTCGGCCCTCACCCTAACCCTCTCCCAGAGGGAGAGGGGACCGGAAAAAAACGCCGCCTCCACCTTAACTTCGTGCCTATGGGGTTACTGCGGGCAACATCCTACCGCCGCGCGCGGCCGATTTTCAAGTTCAAGAATGAAGTCCTTCACGGACGCGGGACGTAGTCCTTCTTCTGACGATCAATTAGGCGGAAATTACGGTATTGGAACCGCGCAAAGGCGGAACTGCGAACGACGTTATAGTTTTCCGGGGGGGCGAGTGACGGGGAAAAGTTCTTGCCTATCCGGGGCCTACTGGTTAGACTGATTTGCTGGTGCTGAATCTCGCATTCATTCCGCCCCGGGGACCCGAACATGAAGAATTCCTGCTTGCTCGTGGGGCTCGTGGCCATCGCTTGGCTGGCTTCGGCCGGCCCGTTGCGGGCCCAATTCTGGCCGGGAAACTCCAATTACGGCTACGGGGCCTGGGGCGGCTTTCCGTATGGCCCGAACGACAACAACGCGGAAATCGCCGCGCAGAACCGCCGCACGGGCCAACTGGCCACCATGGGACAGAATGCCATGATGCAAAGCGGCATTCGCAATACCATGGCCAATCAGGCTGCCACGCGCGACAGCGCCATCCTCGCCCAACAACAGTCCAATCAGGACTGGTGGTTCCAGCAGCAGTCGGCGCAGATGGCCCAACGCCGCGCCCAGGCGTATCAGCCGCCGCCGACTGCGGTGGCTGCGGTCACCAACTTCGAGCCTAGCGCGCCGGCCGTCAGTCGCCCCAAGGCCCGTACGGACATCATTCAATGGCCGCCGTTACTGCAAGATGCCCAATTCGCCCAGCAACGCGCCCTGATTGAAGCGCCCTATCGCCGTTCTCCACCCGGCTTGAGCCGGCCCACGGCCGCCGACTATCGCGACATGATCCCCGTCATTGACCAGATGAAGGGTGTGCTGCAACGGATGGCCGCGGATGTCATCGCGCAGGACTATCTGCAGGCCGAAGCCTTTCTCAAGCTGATCGGGCGGGAGGCGCGTGAGCGGTCCGAACAAGGCGTCAGCGCGCCTATGCCCAAATAGTGCCCGATCGGAATTCCCCCCACGTTCCAACTCCCCGGGAGCCCTTCATGCAACGCCTTTTCCTTGCCGTTTCCGTGCCGCTGCTGCTGATCACCGGCGCCACGCTTTGCGCTCAAGACAAGACTGCGGCCGGGCAACCAGCCAACGCGGGAATCCGCAAGCTGTTCACCCAGGTCGAGGACAACTTCAACCGCGGCGATGCCAAGGGCCTGGCCGCCTGCTGGACCCGTGGCGGCGACTTCGTCGGCCCCGCCGGCGAACGCATCGAGGGCCGCGACAGTATCGAGAAGGCGTTCCAGACGTTTCTCGCATCGCGCGCGGACCGCAGGCTCGAGATCCATCTGCTGTCGTGGCGCATGGTCGGCGATGGCGTCGCGCTGGCCGATATCGTGCCCGAGGTGACGCCCGCGCCGGCGACCGCCGCCGGCGAGTCGGTTTCCAGCCTGGTTCTGGTGAAGCACGACGATCGCTGGCTGCTGGAAAGCGTTCGGGAAACGGTCGGCCGTGTGGCTGCGCAGCCCGCGCACTTGCAGGAACTGGAGTGGATGGTGGGAGACTGGGCCGACGAGTCTCCGCAACACGGCCTCTCCTTGCAGAGCACGTGCGCATGGACGGTCAATCGGGCCTTCTTGATCCGCAAGTTCCACGTCGAGACGAACGGCGGCACGTCACATGCCGGCACGGAGGTCATCGGTTGGGATCCTCGCACGCAGCGGATCCGCTCCTGGGTGTTCGATTCCGACGGCGCCTTTGGCGAGAACCTGTGGGTGCAAGACGGCAAGCGGTGGCTCATCAAGTATTCGGGTACGCTGGCCGATGGCAGTGTGGTCTCGGCGACGCACGTTCTCACCCAGCGCGATGCCAATACGTTGACGCTGGCGTCGAAAGATCGCACGGTCAACGGCCAAGGGCAGCCCGACATCTCGGCCATCACGATCAAGCGTCAGGCCGCGGCGTCCGGCACGGTCAAGCCCGCAGAGCCGCAGAAGCTGCCGCGGCAGGCACTGCCGCAGCACATTCTGCCGTAGTTCGTTTCACCGCTTTTTCGCTGGCCGGGCCGCCACGCTGCACCAGTACGAAAGCGGCCAGCAGCCATGCGGTCAGGCCCAGACCGAGCAGTCCTATGCGGCCGGTGATGGGCATGGCAAAATAGTGCAGGTCGATCAAAAGGATCGGCGTCACCGCCATGACCACCGCGGCGCGGCGGCGCCCGCGGCAGGCGAGCCACCAGGGCAGAAAGATCGTGGCCGGCGCGACGAGCATGAAGTAATGCGCGCGCGCAACGGGCGAGATGACCAACATGGCGATATTGCCTAAGGCGAAGGCGGTTGCCAGGCTCAGGCGGTCACCCAGTCGTCCCAGGCGGATACCGATCAGCGCCAGCGCCGCCAGAATCGCCAGCCTCGCGGCGATCAACATTGTTTCGGCGATCGGGCTGTCCATGGCGAGCGGCGGCGGCGGCATGCGTTCGGCCAGCCGGTCGTCCGGTCCGCCGCCGAACACGTGGGCGGTGAGATTGCCGAGTCGATAGGCGGCATTTTGCAGGCTCTGGTTGCGCTGCCCATGTGAATTACCGGAACGTTCCTCGACGTCGCCGTCAACGACCTTGTGGAAGGTGGACTGCGACCAGGTAGTCAGGTGTCGCAGGTTCGCTTGCCAACCCACCAGGGCAGCCGGAACGAACAACAGGAACAGCAGCAGCCCCAACAATAGACCGGCCGTGGTCGACAGCAGGCATCTTGTCGCAACGCGGCCCGCGGCAGGTTGCTCGCGGCGTAGACGCCAACAGTTCACCAGTTCGACAAAAATCAAAAACGCCACCGGCAACAAGGGCATGAGCTTCAATACGATGGGCAGTGACAACACGATACCGCCGCCGATCCATGCCGGCCAGCGACGGCCGCGGAGGATGAGCCGGAAACCCAGCAGCAGCAGATAAAGTTTCAAGATGCCCACCTGACCGCGTTGCAGGCAGTTCAGAGTGGGCATGAAGGCCACGCAAAAGGCCGCGATGCCCAGCCAGGGATACCAGGCGGCCCACCATTGCCGGGCCGGCCCGTCTTCCGCGCAAACGCAGCCGACCAGCCGGGTCAGCTCGCGATACACGCCCCAAAGAAACAGCACGGAAATGACGTACCAGACCATCACCTGATCTTGCGAGGCAAGGCTGTGCAACGGCGCCATGAGCAGGGCGAACAGCGGCGGATACAGATAACCCCAGCCGCGGCAATTGGTCACCTCATAGGGCTCTCGGCCATCGAAGAAGGCCGCACCCGCCTCGGTATAGACGGTCATGTCGGTACGATGTTCGTCGGGCTGGTCTGGATGGTAGAAGCCCCGGCTTCGCACATCGATCCAACCCCAGAGGCACAGCCCGAAGAGCAGAATTGCCAGGAACCACCGCGAGTCCGCGCAGATAGCCCCGCGATTTAGGATACGAAGGATCGGCTGCGTTGAGAATTGCATGGATTCCAAACCGCAAAGGATGGTTGAAAAAACAATCAGCGCGGGGGTAACTCTAGGAAAAATACAAAGGCAAGGCAAGGCCAAAATTTCCACGATTTGGTCGAAGGGTCGAAGAATTAGCCGCCCGGCGCGAATCGAGTTCATCATCCTACGGCCCGGCGGTGTACCTCCGATCCTAACCGGCTGATTTAGAACGAGTTATCACCGATTCCCCGGTAGATACTCGTCTTGCGACGACCGCAGCTAGCTATTAGAATGCTCCCCTTCTTAGTCTTGTATCGGGGGCACCGGTGCCCGAGCAGCCGGAACGTCATCGATCGCGATGACACGCGACGGTCTGCATTGATCCTGTTGCCGGGAAGGGACTTATGTCAGCGGAAGGGATGCCGCGGACAGAACCGTCGCTGTTGTCACGGCCGTTGGCGAGCCTCGCGCGCCTGGTGGTGAGCTATCCATTGCTCACGCTGGTCGTGGGCGTGGCGGCCGCCGTCTGGGGGCTGGTGCTCGCCCACAATCAACTGCGGTTCCACACCAATCGCGACGACGTGCTGAATCCGTCGAGCGACTACAATCGCCGCTGGCTGGAATACACCAAGGAATTCAGCGACGAAGAGGACGTGGTCGTCGTCGTCGAGGGTCGTGGCCGGGAAGCGGTCGTGCCGGTACTCGACGAACTGGCCGAAACCATCGGCCGCGACAATCGGCACTTCCACGCCGTCATGCAGAAGGTCGATCTGTCGAAGCTCCGCGCCAAGGGACTGCACTATCTGAAGCCCAATATGCTCGGCAACGTCGAGGGCTATCTGGGCCAGTTCGATCCGGTGCTGCGGGGCGATTGGTCGCAACTGAGCCTGGCCAACATGGCCGCGCGCAACGCGACCATGACCGCGGCCGGCGCCGGCGCCGGTCCGCTTGCCCAGGCGGCCCAGCAAAGTCAGGAGAAATGGCTCGCAAGCCTGGCCACTGCCTTGAGCCAGCCGGGCGTCTACCAGTCGCCCTGGCCGGACATGGCGGCCGCCCCCGAAGGCATGGACGATCTTGGCCCCGACGCATGCCGCTACTGCCTGCTCAACGACGGGCGGCTAGGCATCGTCGAACTGCGATTTTCACAAAAGGACGACGAGAATTTCGCCCAGAACACCGGCGCCGTCGATGCCCTGCGGGCGATCGTTGCCCAGACGTTGGCCCGCCATCCGGGCGTCAAGATCGGTCTGACTGGCTTGCCGGTGATGGAAAACGACGAAATGCGGCTGAGCCAGTCGGCCATGACCATCATTACCTTCCTCTCGCTGGGCGGCATCTTCCTGGTCATCGTGGCCGGCTTCGGCGGTCTGCGACACTCCATTTTGGCCACCGTGGCCCTGGTCTTGGGAACGGTCTGGACGGTCGGCTACACGACGCTCACGGTGGGATACTTGAATATCCTCAGCATCGCCTTCGGCTCCATCCTCATGGGCCTGGGGGTCAACTACGGCATCTATTACGTCGCCCGCTACTTGCAGTTGTGCGAGACCTCGGAATCGACGGCCGAGGCGGTGGTGCGAACGGCCGCCAGCGTCGGCCCCAGCATTACCATCGGGGCCGTGACGGCAGCCTGTTCGTTTTTCACCGCCAGCTTCACCGATTTCCGAGGGGTGGCCCAACTGGGCATCATTGCCGGTGGCGGCATCATGCTCTGTTGGCTGGCGGCCATGACGGTCTTGCCGGCGTTGATCGTGCTGTTCGATGCGGGTCATTTCGGCCGCAAGCCGCCCGCCCCGCTGGATATCTACATCGGCCTGCGACCGTTGTACCTCCGACCCTATACGACCTTGCTGCTGGCCGTGATCGGCACGGCCGCCCTGGCGATGGGCATCGGAAAACTCTGGTACGATGACAACCTGCTCAACCTGCAGCCCCTCGGGCTGGAAAGCGTGGACTTGGAACGCAAGCTGCTGACGGAAACCAACGAGAGCGCCTGGTTCGCCTTGTCGGTAGCCAAGGATCCGCGCGACGTGCTGCGACGCAAGGAGGCGTTCAGCAAGCTTCCCACGGTGGAACGCGTCGAGGAGTTGGCTTCGTTGTTCCCGGTCGATGAGGACGCGAACCGCCCGGTTATCGAACGTATCCATCGCCGTTTGGCGAATCTGCCCGCCCAGGTGCCCAACATGCCCCCGGTTTCGCCCGCACTGTTGGGACAGATGCTCGCCGGCATGGGGGCCAGTGCGGCCGGCGGCCCGCAGAGCGGCCAGGCCGCCAAGCTGCTCCAGTTGGGTCAACTGCTGCGCAGCCTACCGCCGGAAGAGTTGAGCCGGCGAGCGACCGACTTCCAGCAGCGCGTGGCCGCCGATTTGCTCGGCCGGCTGTACGCCTTGCGGGCGGCCGCCAATCCCGAACCGCCCACGCTGGCCGATCTGCCCGGCAGCCTGGTGAGCCGCTTCATCGGCCGCAGCGGCAAGTTCCTCCTAAAAATCTACAGCAAGAAAGACATCTGGGACCTGGCCACCCGGGAGCGTTTCGTGCGCGACATCCGCAGCGTCGATCCCGATGCGACCGGCAATCCGCTGCAAGTCTACGAAGCTTCGCGCGACATGAAGCACAGCTATGAGCAGGCGGCCTTGTACGCCCTGATTACCATCGTGATCGTGCTGATCTTCGAATTCCGCAACCTGCACTATCCGCTGCTAGCCATGCTGCCCTTGGGAATGGGTATGTTGCAGATGTTCGGCCTGATGGGATTCCTCAACATTCCGCTGAATTCGGCCAACATGATCGTCTTGCCGCTGATCCTCGGTCTGGGCGCGGAGAACGGCATCCACATCGTCAATGACTTCCGCCGCCGCACCACTCGCTACCATCGCATGAGCGCGGCCACGACGACGGCGGTGCTCATCAACTCGCTCACCACGATGGTCGGCTTTGCGGCCTTGATGGTTGCCAACCACCAGGGGCTGCAAAGCCTCGGCCGCGTGTTGACCATCGGCATGAGCTGCTGCCTGATGAGCGCACTGGTGTTGCCCAACCTCTTCCTGCTCTGGCAGAGCGGCAAGGAAATCGCCTACGACGAAGCCGAGGAGGGGCCGTCGCCGATCGTCCCCTCGCCGGTGCCGGACGTCAAGACAGCTTGGATGCCGCAGCCGCATTTCGTGCCCATCGCACGAAGGCCCTGCGAAGAAGTCGAGGCGGAATTCCGCTAAGAACTGCCGATGAGGATGCCGGCCAGAAAGACCAGCACCCCGCCCACGACCACCTGGAATACCGACATCACGAAGGGACTTTCCATGTAGCGGTTGCGGATCCAGGCGATGGCGAACAACTCGATCAGGACTACGCCCATAGCGATCGCGGTGGCGGTCCAGAAATGCGGGATCAGGTACGGCAGGGCGTGGCCGATG
>CAYYBU010000053.1:0-9845 GCA_964469945.1 uncultured Planctomycetaceae bacterium | reverse complement strand
GTACGGCAGGCGGCCCGCGCCATGGGACTCACCCGGGCACGCGTCTACCAACTGCTCAACGAGATCAACGACATCATGACCGTCCGCTGGCCCATGGGCCGACATCAGGTCTATGAGTTGCGGGAGAAGTTCCAGTTGGAGAGCGAACCGTTGGATTCGCCGCCCCATCTCGAACAGTTCCACGCCGCCATCGAGTTGTTCTATCCGGGCAGTCGCCGCGGCGCCGCCGGACCGTTGGAGCACGCGGAACTCGACGACGAGGGCGACGAAGAAATGGAGCTGGCCGAAGCCGAACACCTCGTCGAGGCCCACTGAGCAAAGTGAGGGCCGCGCAGCGTCTGTGGACGGGCGGCCGGTTGCGGTTCCCGCAAGCTCTGCCAGTGGGGGCGATGGGAGGCGATTTGCAAGCCGCCCAGCAGGCGGCCTGCCAGTCGCCAGACGTTGCCCGGCCGCACGGCGCACAGCAGCGTCTCGCTCAGAAGCAGACCCGCGTGGGCGGCCAGCGAGCGCAGCCAGCCGGCCAGCGGCGCCCAGCGCCAGAACAACCGTTCGGCGTCCCGGCCTTTTCGCAGGGATCCGCCAGCGGCCACCAGCGCGCGGTCGGCGCAGGCTTGGCACTTGGGCTCCAGGGCCCAGCGGAAGCCGGCCCGCTTCAGTGAGGAAGCCAGTTCGACGCCCGCGGCACACGGGTCCGACGTGCCGAGGAACCCTTCACTCGCTTCCAAACAGGACTTGCGATAGAAGCCGGCCAAAGTGTCCGGTCCGCTAAAGACAATGTTTTTCGCCTCCAGACTGCTAGCTGCTATCACGGCAGTGGTGATTCGCCGAATCGCTCCGCAGACGCGATAGGTCACGCCGGCCGACAGCACGCGCTGCGGATCGGCACGATCCAGCACCACGGCGGCCACGGCGGCAATCTCCATGTCCTGGAAATGCGGCAGGGCGGCGTCGGCCCAATCGGGCGCGACTTCCACGCCGCAACTCAACAGGTGGACCACCGCCGCGCGGCTGGCTTTGATGCCGGCCTGGAGACTGGCGGCCCAGCCGGCCTTGGCCGGGGCCTGAACGAAATCCACTTCGTCTTTCAGATCGTAGGGATCCTCGTACGGCTGGTTGAGGACGACGACGATCTGGCAGTCCGCGGGCCGATTGGCCAGCACGGAGACCAACGTGTCTTCGAGCCGTTTCAAGTTACCCAATACCGGGATGACAATCGACAATCGAGGCACGGGAAGAATTTCCGGGGTGCTGCTGCTTTCCGGTTATTTCGGTTATGCCGGAAAGAGAAGTTCAATGAATGGCGGTTAAATCTCCGTTGGAAATAAACGCATATTGCGCAGTTTACCCACACTTGTCAGCCTTCGCCATCTCGGCCCCAGACCTCGGCCAGCGCAACCAGCCACTCGACCGACTGCACCATTTCCTCCAGACATGCCCATTCGAGCGGAGAATGAGCCGTGTGGGCCCCGCAGGAAAGGTTGGGCGTGGGAAGCCCCAGTTCGGTCAGCCGCGAGCCATCGGTGCCGCCCCGGACGATGGTCAGCTTCGCCTCGCGACCGAGTTGTTCCAACGCCCGCTGCGCGTAGCCGACGGCGCGGGGTTCCGCCGCCAGGCCATCGGCCAGATTGCGGTATTGCGCCGCGAGTTGGATCTCGATCCGCGATTGAGGAAACTGTCTGGCAACGATCGCCGCCGCTTGTTGCAACAGGGCCGCCGCTTCGGCCAGTTTGGCGGTTTGAAAATCCCGCAGGAGGATGTGCAATTTCACTTCCGCCACGCCGCCGCTGATTTGATACGGGTGCAGGAACCCCTGGCGGCCTTCGGTGCTCTCGGGCGAGAGCCGATCCTGTGGCAACTGGGCCAGAAACGCCGCCGTCACGCGCAGCGCATTGGTCATGCGCCCTTTGGCGATCGACGGATGGATGTTGACCCCGCGAATGGTCACCAAGGCCAGATCGGCCGAAAAGGTCTCCACGTCGATCAGATCGCTGCCCTGGCCATCGAGCGTATAACACGCCGCAGCGCCGATCTGGTCGAGTTTCAGATGATCGACGCCGCGGCCGATCTCCTCGTCGCAGGTGAAGCAGATCCGCACCGGCCCGTGCGGGACCTCGGGATGTTCCAGCAGCCAGGCGACGGTTTCCATGATGATGGCCACGCCCGCCTTGTCGTCGGCCCCGAGCAGCGTGGTGCCGTCGCTGGTGATCAGCGTATGCCCCGCCAGGCCGATCAGTTCCGGATTATCGGCCTGGCGGATCACCTGGGCGTGGTCGCCGGGCAGGACGATGTCGCCGCCGGCGTAGTGGCGGATCACCTGGGGCTTCACGTCGGCGCCGGTGGTTTCCGGCGAGGTGTCCAAATGCGCGCACAACGCGATGACGGGGGGACGATGGTTGACCGTAGGAGGGATTGTTGCTAAAACGATGCCATGCGCATCCTGCCGGGCGTCGGCGATTCCCATTGTCTGCAACTCGGCGACCAGCAGGCGTCCCAGGGCGAGTTGTCCGGTCGAGCTGGGATAGGCGTCCGTATCGGGCTGAGCCGTCGTATCGATCCGTACATAGTGCAGGAACCGCTGCAATAACCGTTCTGAATCCATGTTCTTCCTTTTCTGCGAGAGCCCCATGACCACCGCGATTCGCTACCTGGTGTTCGATATCGAAACGGTTGCCGATGCCCCCTTGGTGGCCAAGCTTCGCTACGCAGGGCAGTCCCTCGAACCGGCCGAGGCCGTGCGACATTACCGGGCCGAACTGATGGCCAAATACGACAATGATTTTATCCCGTACACGTTCCAGTTGCCAATTTCCGTCACGGTGGCCAAGGTGGCGGCCGATTTCCGCCTCTGCGACCTGGTGGTTTTGGACGAGCCGCAGTACCGCCCCCACGTGATGACCGAGAATTTCTGGCGCGGCTGGGAAAAGTACCATCGCCCCACCCTGGTCAGCTTCAACGGCCGCGGCTTCGATCTGCCCTTGCTGGAATTGGCGGCCTTCCGTTTCGGCCTGGCCATTCCCGGCTGGTTTCATCCCACGGGAAAATCGTCCGATCAGCCCCGCAGCCGCTACAATCTTTCCTCGCATATCGATTTGTGCGAACTGTTGACGAACTTCGGTTGCACCCGCTTCCACGGCGGCCTGAGCCTGGCCGCGAATCTGTTGGGGAAACCGGGAAAAATGGACGTCCACGGCGACATGGTCCAGGACCTTTACGATGCCGGCCGGCTGGGCGAAATCCACGATTATTGCCGCTGCGACGTGCTGGACACGTATTTCGTTTTTCTACGTAGCCGGGTGCTGATCGGTCAGCTTCCCCTGGAGACCGAGCAGCAGATCATCAACGAAACGAAACTCTGGCTCGAGCAGAAGGCCGACCAGGTGGCCGCGTATCGGCTCTACCTGGAGCACTGGGGCGATTGGTCCAATCCGTGGCAGGCGAATCCCTGAAAGCTGACCGCAGCCCTAGGCAAAAATCCTATTTGCCTGCCGGCCGTCGCGACCTATACTTCAATCAGTCAGGGCGTTTGGTGCGGTTGCCTCACCGCCGGCTCCCTGACGGGGACACCGCACGAGGCGTCAGATATACTCCCGCGGTGAAAGCCCGTTACGTGCTGACATCTGACAGGCACGTGGCGGGCTTTTTTTGCGCGCCAGGACAACGGCAAAGCCGGGGTCCGGTCCATTTTTCGGCTCGAAGACCCTGCCTTCCGGGCAAAACGTCGTCCGAAAATATGGACCTGACCCCCTTTGCGTTAGACGTTGCGGTTTGCCTTTCCCACCCCCTTGACAGCGCGGCCCCCTGTTGGTATACATAAGTATATGTCTGAGCACGCGGGCGAAAATCTGTTGCGATTGATGGCCGCCGCCAAGCTCTCGATCCACGACGTGGCTCAGCGCAGCGGCGTCGACGAGCGCACCATCCGCGGCATCACCAGCGGTCCGCAACGGCCGCACCCCCGCACCTTGCACCGTCTGGCCGAGGGGCTGGGCGTGGCCGTCGACGAGTTCTTCGTCGATCCGGCGCAGTTGCTCTATCGGCGTTTCGATCGCCACACCAATCCGTTGGTCGAAGAGGTGTTGCAGACCGACGGGCACTTGTTCGAAGGCTGGCGGGAGGCCGATTTCGACGAGTTGCACAGCCGCGTGGGCGCGGGTGGGGCCCTGACCCGCGCGGGCACGTTGGCGGCCGTCCAGGAGATGAATCGTAAGCGCGAGCTGCACGACAAGCTCGACGTACTCTTGGAAAGCAGCCACGCCCAGACCATCGGCGGCATCGTCGATTTGATGTACGGCCAGGTCGTGGTGGCCCCTGCGGATCAGACGGACCGAGATGGCCACCCGGCAACGGAAGGGCAAGTCGCGCCGATTGGCCGAAAAATGGAGTTGTCCCCGCTCGCCCCGTGAACGGTTACCAAATAGCAAGACCACTTGCCGACCGTCTCGCGATGCGGTATTGTGGCAGCCTTCCGTTCCCCCCTTGAACCTAAGGAGTCGTGACGATGGCCAAGAAAAAGGCAGCCAAGAAAGCAGTGAAGAAAGCGACCAAGAAGAAGGCAGCCGCCCCCAAGCACGTGATCCCTGGAGATTGTGGGCCGCTGGTTGACTACCTCCTTGGCATCATCGAGGATGGCGATGAGTTCGACCTTGAGGAAGCACGTTGTGATTTCCAGGCGTGCGCCGATTTCCTGGCAAACCTCCCCGAGGATGCCCAGCCTTGGCAGATGGACGTGTCGGAGTTCTCGTTCACCAAGGAGGCCGAGAAGCTTCTCAAAACGTACCTGGCCGCACACCCATAACCGTTCACAGGGCGGGGACTGATCCATTTTTCGGCCCTTGAGCCTGATTCGTAGGGGTAGCCTGGTCCGAAAACATGGACCTGTCCCCTTGTTTCCCGCCCTGGGAACGGTTGCCTCAACCGACACACTTTTCCAGATCCGCAGAGGTGGCTCCTCGTCTGAGATTCTTGAGGAAAAACGGGCCGATTTTCTGACGCCGACTATCGACTCGTGATATGCTTTGGAAGACGGTTGACAGTGACTCGCTCCGACACCTGAAACGGAGGGCAAATCGTGCAAGATCCCCCGGCCTATCTGTGTTGAGAAGCGGCCCGGCTGCTTCTCATGAGCCACGGCGTTCTGACAACCCTCAACAACAAATCAAGGTCACCCGAAACCCCGCTTCACTGGAGGCGGGGTTTGGTGTTTCTTGGCAACGGCTGCCGGCGTGCGGCAGATCAGGGGGCGGGCGGGGACTGGTCCATTTTTCGGCCACTGGGTGTGATTTGCAGGGACGACGTGGTCCGAAAACATGGACCTGTCCCCTTCTTCCCCGCAGCAGCCTTGTGCGAAGACTGCCCAACCACCGCGAGCCCCCGACTGGGCAGATGTGTGGTACAATGCCTATATCCTTTTTCACCGAACAGCGGAAGAAATGGAACATCTCGAAAAGGCCGCCCCGCCTGGACCGTGTGAAGGTGTCCCGACATCACAACGAGAGCCGCAATGACCGCCGAAGAACCCCACAGCGAAGCATTTCAGTATCTTCAGTCGATCGGCGGCGAACTGCCCCCAGGGCCGATGCGAGAGAGCATCTTAGCGCAATTGCGGGCCGCCCCATCAGCATCGTTGTTCATTCTCTCCCGGAAGGCCCAGTCAGCGGACGTGCGTTGCGAGGCAGCCACGATCTTAACGGCACGGTGGCATGAGGATGATGCCAGCCCCGAGCCGGCCCCTTTCGACGCGGTGAGCCAACGTGAACTGCCTGCCGAGCTGGCGACACATCGGCACTTCTACAAATTTTCGGAGGGCGAGCGCTGGGTGCTAACCACCCGAAGCGGCGTCAAAGTGGCCGTCTTCTCCAGTGAGACTGAACTCGACCAGTGGTGGAGAGGCTTGAAGAAGCAGCGCGGACGAATTCTCACGGGGGTTCGAAGGGGCACGGCATCGGATGTCTCTTGAAAAACTTCCCCATCAGGTCGCTGGCCGCGAGCCTCATCCCGGGATCAGTTCGCTCATGCGGTATTGCATTCTCCCCAGGACCTTATAACGGTGTAACCATCTCACGGCGTCGCCTGCGGGGCGCTGCCGCGAAAGACGAAGTACTCCTTCGACGGTTCGCCGCGGACGTCGTCGAACCACTGGCCCATGTGCTGGCGATACCAGTCGGGCGACTTGGTAACCACGAGGATTTGCCCGCCCGGCCGGAGTGCGGCGCGGCCCGCTTCCAGAAACAAGATGGCGATATGGAAGCCGGCATAGTAGGGCGGATTGGCCAGCACGAGGTCGTAGCTTCCCCGCCCCGCGTAATCGCCCGAGGCATTGAGCTCGGTCGTCAGGTGGGTCAAGCCGTTGCGTTGGGCGCTGATCTGCATGCACTGGACGGCCCGGGCGCTGCTGTCGACGGCATGTACATGGACCTCGGCGCCGCGCAGTGCGGCGGCCAGCGAAACCGTCCCACTGCCGCAGCCGATGTCCAGCACGCGGTCACCGGGCCGCACTTCCATGGCGTCGATCAGTTGCCGGGCCCCCGGGTCGATCCGGCGGTGGGAGAAGACGCCGGGCCGGCTGGTCACCAGGATCATCCGCCGGCGGTCGCGGAAGACAAACTCGCAGGTGAAGTTCTTCGGGTGCCCCAGCGGCCGTCGCTTGGCAGCCAAGTAAACGACGCCGCCCTCGACCGGCCGTCGCGTCACCGTGTCGAACAGGCTGCGCATCTGCTCGTGCAGCCACTGATCGCGCGGGTTGTCGGTGCTGGCGATCAATCGTCCGCTCGCGCCCAGCGCTTGGTGACCGGCCTGCATCAGGTCGCGCGTCAACTCCGCTTCGCCGCGGGCCGAGAACGGCAAGGCCACCAGGTCGAACTCGCCCGGCGGGAAGTCGGGCTCGCAGCCGATCGTCAGATTACCCGGCATTGCCTCCGCAGCGACGGCCTGCTGCGAGTGGTACAGGTCCAGATAGTGGCAATGGACCGATGCCTGCGGCCAGCGGGCGGCAGCCAACCGGGCGAATTGCGCCCGGCCCGCCGAGGTACACAGAACCCGCGCGGCCTTCAGTTCAGGCAGCAGATCGATGAGCAGTTGTTCTTGTCGTCGGGGCTGGACTTGCACCTGCATAGGACCTTGAGGCGTACGATCTCATGGGCACTTCAAGTCTTGCCGGCCACTTCCAGGTACTCGACCAGGGCGCCGTCCTGGTAAAAATAGGCGATGCGGACGCCGGGTGCAGCCTCTAGCGGGCCGACCACCACTTCCTTGCCCTTCAATTCCTGGTCGAGGTCGTCGACCGCCCACGCGACGTGAGGCATCTTTGCCACCGGCGTGTCGGCCAGGGGACTGTCGGGGGCAAAGCGGACCCATTCGATGCGGTTGCAGTCGTCGTCAGGGTTGGTCCCCCAGACCTTGATGGCATCGTACCAGACTTCGCCCGGGACGGCAGCATGAGCAATCAATCCAAGGTGATGGAACGTTTTCACAGCGAAACTCCTGTTTTATGGTTTGAAATCGAAGCACGTCCAAAGGGCGATACAACCCGGACAGTAGACCAAAGTCGCTCGACCGCACCCATGCGCGTTGCCCAAGCCATCAAGCGATATTTCCCATTTCCGCCGACGCTCCGCAGTCGCGTTAGCCCCGCTTTCCCTGAATGATCTCGTCGGCGTCGTCGCGCGGGACGTTCCGCTCCTGGTCCCAGTAGGGCGACATGCGGCGCAGATTGGCCACGATGCCGGGAAAGACCTCCAGAATCCGGTCCACGTCCTCGGCCGTATTGTAGCGGCTGAAACTGAAACGGATCGAGCCATGCACCGCCGTGAAGGGCACCTGCATGGCGCGCAACACGTGCGACGGCTCCAGCGATCCCGACGTACATGCCGAGCCGCTGGAGGCGCAGATGCCGACGTCGCTCAATTGGTAAAGCATCCCTTCGCCTTCCACGTAATGAAAGGACATGTTCAGCGTGTTGGGCAGCCGCGGGGCCGTCTTGCCGTTGACCTGCACCGCGGGAATGAGTTGCTCCAGGCCGGCCTCCAGACGGTCGCGCAGGCCGCGCACCCGCGTCTGCTCGTCCTCCTGATGCGCGGCGGCCAGTTCCACCGCCTTGGCCAGGCCGACGATGTAGGGGACGTTTTCCGTGCCCGCGCGGCGACCTTCCTCCTGGTGTCCGCCGATCAAGAACGGCCGGCAGGGCGTGCCGCGCTTCAGATACAGCACGCCGACGCCCTTGGGGGCGTGCAACTTGTGGCCGGAAAACGAGAGCATGTCCACGTGCGGCAGGCCGCGGCGCAGATCCAGCGACACCTTGCCCACCGACTGCGTGGCGTCGGTATGAAACAGGATCGCCGGATCCGTCTCCTTGGCCAGCCGCGAGAGCTGCTCGATGGGGAACATCACGCCGGTCTCGTTGTTCGCGTGCATGATCGTGACCAGCAGCGTGTCGGGCCGCAGGGCGTGAATGAACTCGCCCACGTCGAGGTTGCCTTGGCCATTGACGCTCAGGAAGGTGACCTCGTATCCGGAGCGCTGCAAGTCCTTGCACACTTCGAGGATCGCCGGATGCTCGACCGTGGTGGTGATGATGTGGCGGCGATTCGGATTGGCCTTCACGGCGCCGAAGATCGCCATGTTGTTGCTCTCGGTGGCGCAGGAGGTGAAGACGATCTGCTTGGCATCCTCCTTGGAAGGGCCGAGGCCGAAATGGCCGGCAATCGCCGCCCGCGCCTGCGCCAGGGCGTCGGCCGTGCGCCGCGCCGGCTCGTACATCGAACTGGGGTTGAAGTAATTCTCCGTCAGCAGCGGCTGCATCGCCTCGCAGACTTCCGGGGCGACGGCCGTGGTGGCGTTGTTGTCGGTATAGATGATTTTCATGATGTTCAAACCTGGATGACGCGGATGCGCTCGTCGACCATCTCCTTGAGCGTCCGTTCCACCAGCATGCGCAAGGTCTGGTTGGCCGCTCCGCAGCCTTTGCAGGCGCCGGCCAGGCGGCAATAGACCAGGGTATCTTTGATGTCGACGATTTCGAGGTCGCCGCCGTCCTGCCGCAGCATGGGGCGGACGTACTCTTCCACGGCGTGCTCGATTTTCTTGCTGAACTGGTAGGGCGACACGGCCGGCTTCTCGGTGGGCTTTTCTTCCGCGACCGGCGGCGGCGATTTCGGCGCGCTAATCTGCGTCAGCACGGGCCCGGCCGGCGACGGCGCGCTGGCGGCCTGGCCCCAGACCTCGTTCAACAAGTCTTGCAGGCCGCCGGGGACGTGATGGCAGGTGGTGCAGGCGCCGCCGGCCTTGATGGCGTGGGTGATCTCGGCGATGCTGTGCAGGTTCAGTTCGCGGATCTTGCGGCGGATATAGGGCTCGCTCAAGGAAAAACATTTGCAGACGATGCGGCCTTCCTGCTGCTCGTCGGCGTGGATGTCGACCCCCAGCCGGGCGAGGTCCACGCCGCGTTTCTGGGCCCAGTTGAAAACGGCCGATTCCAGGGCCTCGGCGCCCATCACCGAACAGTGGATCTTCTGCTGCGGCAGGCCGCCGAGAAATTCCACGATGTCCTTGTTCTGCACCGCCAATGCCTGGATGGGCGTAAAATGCCCCTGCTCGATCAACGTGCAGAGCGCTTCGCTGGCGGCAATGGCCGACGTGCAGCCGAAGGTCAGGTAGCGGGCCTCCACGATCACGTCCAACGTGGGGTCCGTGGCATGGCGTTTCACCCGAAAGGTAAAACGCATGGCGTCGCCGCATGAAATCGAGCCGTGCTCGCCGAAACCGTCCGGATCGTCGATCTCGCCCAGGTGCGTTCCCGGCTTGCCATGGACGGCGTCCATGAAGAGTTGTTTGGTTTTTTCGCTATACTG
>CAYYBU010000052.1:0-9880 GCA_964469945.1 uncultured Planctomycetaceae bacterium | reverse complement strand
ATCCTCACGGGTGAAGAGCGCGCCGTCGCCGGCCATGGCGTCGCCCAAGAGCCTCTCGTAGGGTGATTTCTCTCCCGGCTGTTCTTCGACGAGGTAGAGTTCTCGCTGGTCCCCGACGAATTCCTTGCCTGCGCGCTTGACGCGAGCGGCAAGAGCGACGGCGCAACCAGGGGAGAGCCGGAATCGCAGGTAGTTGGCCCGGCCGGTCACCGGCGCTGAGTCGGCGAAAAGCTCCTGCGGCGGCGGCTTCAACTCCACCAAGACCTCGTGAGCCGTTTCGGCCAAGCATTTGCCAGAACGCAAGTACCAGGGCACCCCCTCCCAGCGCCACGAGTCGATGAAAAGCCGCAGGGCGCAGAAAGTCTCCACGTCGGAGTTCGTCGCCACGTTCGCCTCCTTCCGGTAGCCGGCGTATTGGCCACGAACCAAATCATTGGGTTTCAGAGGGCGCATGGCCTGGATGACCTTGGCCTTCTCAGCATGCACAGCTCCAAAGCCCCTATGTGCGGGCGGCTCCATGGCAAGCAACGCGACGACTTGGAAGAGGTGGTTCTGGATCACGTCGCGCAGGCAGCCGGCGGTTTCATAAAACGCACCCCGGTTCTCCACGCCGAAATCTTCGGATAGGGTGATTTGGACACTGGCCACGTAGTTGCGGTTCCAGATCGGCTCAAGGAACGAATTAGCGAAGCGGAAATACAGGATATTCATGATCGCCTCCTTTCCGAGGAAGTGATCAATGCGGAAGATCGAATCCTCCGGGAACACCGACCGCGCGACACGGTTAAGCTCACGCGCCGACGCTAAGTCGCGGCCGAAAGGCTTCTCGACGATGACGCGAGCATGATCGGCCAGGCCCGCTGTGCCGAGCCCCGTGATCACCGTCGGGAAGAGCGCGGGCGGGATGGCAAGGTAGTGCGCGGGGCGCCGCGCGCGCCCAATTGCCTCCTTTATTTTCGTGAACGTGCCTTGGTCGTTATAGTCCCCACTCACGTAGGTAAGTCGGGCCAGGAGGTGCTTGAGGACGCGATGGTTATCGATCCCGCCCCATCGCTTTAGACTGTCCTTCACACGATTCTGCAGCTGCGACAGACTCCACGCCGGGGAGGCGACGCCGATGACCGGGACCTTCAGGGCACCTCGTTGCGCCAGTGCATAGAGCGCCGGGAAGATCATCCTGTGGGCGAGATCGCCCGTCACCCCGAAGAGCACCAGCGCGTCCGAGCGAGGGGTGGTCATCAGGCACCTCCTGTGGGGGAAGCAGCCTTTTCCACGTGACCGCCGAACCCATAACGCATCGCTGACAGCACCTTGTCGGCGAAATCCGCTTCGCCACGCGAACCGAAGCGTTCGTAAAGGGCAGCACTGAGAACGGGGGTCGGGACCGACTCGTCGATAGCTGCCGAGATCGTCCAGCGGCCCTCTCCTGAATCCGAAACCCGGCCTTGGAAGCGTGCCAGATCCGGGCTGTCGAGGAGCGCCAGCGCGGTCAAATCCAGCAGCCAGGAGGCGATCACGCTGCCCCGGCGCCAGACCTCCGCAATGTCGGCCACATTTAGGTCGTACTGGTAGTGTTCAGGGTTGCGCAAGGGGGTGGTCTCGGCGTCGGCAGTCCGCCGCTGCTTGCCGGCATTAGCATGATGGAGGATGTTCAGCCCCTCCGCGTAGGCCGCCATGACGCCGTACTCGATCCCATTGTGGACCATCTTGACGAAGTGGCCAGCGCCGGCCGGCCCGCAGTGCAGGTAGCCGTGCTCCGCGGTGCCGCCGATCTTCTCCCGCCCCGGTGTGCGAGACGCCGTCTCGATACCAGGGGCAAGAGCGGCAAAAATCGGGTCGAGCCGGCGGACAGCCGTGTCGTCACCGCCGATCATCAGGCAGTATCCACGGTCCATCCCCCAGACGCCGCCGCTGGTCCCGACGTCCACATAGTGAATGCCTTTCAATTTCAGTTCGGCGTCACGGTGGATGTCATCGTGGTAGTAGGAGTTGCCGCCGTCGATGACCACGTCGTCGCGTTCGAGGAGCGGGACAAGGGCATCGAGCGTGGGATCGACGGCAGCCGCCGGCACCATCATCCAGAGGGCGCGGGGCGCGCTCAGCCTATGCACGAAGTCCGTAAGCGACGTGGCCCCGACCGCTCCCTCTTGGACGAGTGCCTGGACGGTTTCCGGATGGATGTCGTAAACGACGCACCGGTGGCCGGCCCGCAAAAGCCGCCGCACCATACTGGATCCCATTCGCCCCAGTCCGATCATGCCGATTTCCATGTGATGCTCCTTTTCCACCTGCGAACTGTAAATGTGTCGCACCACCGAAAACAAAAAACCGGCGCGACCGAACACCCAGCGGTATTCAATGTGCATCCGCCGGCTCATAGTACCCGTCGCGCTCCACTGCCGGTGGGAGGCAGTACGGGTCGACGCCGTCGCCGTTGGCATCCCAGGCGATGTACTTGCCGGTCTTCGGGTCGTACTTGCTGGCGCGGTCGTAGCTGGAGCACTGGGCCGCTGTCTCGCCTGGCAGCGGTAAGACGGCCAGCCTTTCCACATCCGTCATGCGCCGCACCAGGTCGGCGTAGCTCAGCACGGTTTCCGCCCGGGCGGTGGAAGCGTCGTCCAACAGGAGATCTTGCCGCGTATTGATGGTCGAGCCGGGGACGATGCCCAGCCCCAAGAGCTTCAGGGCCAGGTTGGCGCCGTCACCGTTGCGGATCGGTTGCACGGGGGCGGCGAAAAGGGGGCGGCCAACACCCGGATCGAGCCGGCTGCTGCGGTTCAACGCGTAGAGATCCTTGCCGGGGCTGGCCTGTGGGCCCCAAACGTAGAAGGGGATGGTGTAGATCAGCGGATGCGTGTTGTCGACGTGGTTGTGGTCCTTGCCGCCATGGTCGGAGGTAAGGATGATCTCCGTGCGGCCACGAAGGATCGGATTGGTCTGGACGAGCTGAAAGATCATGCCCAGGCACTTGTCCACGTTGCGGATCGCGGCCATATATCGTGAGCCACCCCAACCGAAGGGATGGCCGGCGGCGTCCGGGTCGGCAAAGTGGATGAAACTGTAATCAAATGGTTTTTCGTTCGTGGCGGCCGCGAAATCGCGGACCAGGGCGACCGAATTCCCGTTGCACACGAAGCGGTCGATCTTGTTGCGGCCGTGATCGACGGCGCCCGGGTCGGCCGCGCCGTGGTCGGCATCGTACGAGGTCTTGTAGAGCGAGAACTTCGTCTTCCCCGTGTACAGACACGTCCGCAAACCATGGTCGTGGGCGACGTCGAAGACGCTGGCCAGGTAGGCGCCCTTGTTGCTGTGGAGCGTCACGCCCGGCTCGGGATCGACGTTGTTCGTATAGTTGTGCCCGCTGGCCCCGCGCACGCCGCGGCCGGTCAGCATCGTGGTATGATTGGGCAGCGTGACCGTGACATCGGGGTCGTTGCGGGCGTTATTGGTCCAGGAACCTTCGGTTTGGAATCGCTTGAAGTTGGGGGCCTGCCCCTGGTCAATGAGCGTTTGCAGATAGCTGGAGCCGAGGCCGTCCACGCTGATGGAAATCACGTACTTCGGTGTGGCGGCCGTCGCCCGCGAGCTGAGCAGCGCGCCCATGAGGGCCACGAGGCTCACAAGCAGCAAGGCTCGGCGAGAAACCAGGGGGGTGGGCGTGTGGCGGCACATCATTCGTGGCTCCTTTGATGGGTGTGAAACTCGCCGATCCGTTGACCGTCCCACCGATTCGCCATCGGTGGAAGACCGCATTGTAACCTTAAATCACGGGCCGGGCAAAAGGTGTCGCGGGAGCGACGGGATATCTGCAAAGTCGGGGTCTGGTCCATTTTTCGGCTCGAGCGCCCGGTTTTTCAGGCAAAGCCTTGTCCGAAAATATGGACCTGACCCCTTCGCGTCAGACTTTGCAGTTCTCCTGGCGGGAGCGACGGGCGGCTGGGGCATAGCCAAGCGGTGCTCCAGCGATCCACCTACTCGCTACGGGGGAATCTGTTGCGATCACCCACTTCGACCGCAACAGTGAGCGACTTGCCGTCGCGAAAGATCACCAGCGGCACCTTCTTGCCGACCTCGATCAGGCCGACGAGATTGATCAGATGAGCGTCGTCTTCCACCCGGGTGCCGTCGATCTGCAAGATGACGTCGCCGACTTGCAGGCGAGCCGCTTCGGCGGGCGAACCCTTGGTAATGCCCAGAATGCGGGTGCCCATGGGGCTGGGTAGCCCGACTTCGGCGGCCATGGCGGCGCCGAATTTCGAATCGAGATTCACGCCCAAGAAGGCGCGGGTTACCTTGCCGGTCTCAATCAGTTGCCGGGCGATAATCATGAACATCTTGGCGGGAATGGCGAAGCCAATCCCTTCGCTGCCGCCGGAGTTGCTGGCGATGGCCGTGTTGATGCCGATGATTTCGCCGCGGAGGTTGCACAAGGGGCCGCCACTGTTGCCGGGATTGATGGCCGCGTCAGTCTGTAGGAAGTCCTGGAAGCGGATCGTGGCGTCGCCGAGGTGCAGGTCGCGGCGGCCCTTGGCGCTGATGATGCCGAAGGTAACCGAATGCCGCAGGCCGAGGGGGCTGCCCACGGCCAGTACGAAGTCGCCGATCTCCATGCGATCGCTATCGCCCAGCGGTGCGGCCACCAGGTCGGAGCCCTCGACGGCCATGACCGCGACGTCGGTATCCTCGTCGTCCCAGACGCGTTGCGGCCGAAGGCGGCGGCCGTCGGACAGATTGATCTTGATGCCGTCCGGTTGGGCGGCGTGAATGACGTGCCGATTGGTGAGCACGTAATGCCGGCCCCGGTACTCGATGATCACGCCGGAACCGGCCTCCTCGTTATGGCGGCTGCGGCCATAGGGGAGGCTGTTTTGCGTGACCGCGCCCTCGGCTTCGATGTGGACCACGGTGGGGCCAATCAGCTTGGCGACGGCTTTGACCACGGCGGCCTGGGCCTCCAGAACCGGGGCGTTCTTCTCCAGTGTGCGCTGCAGTTCGGCCCGTTTCTCGGGCGTGATCGGCCCGTTCCGCTCCAGGGCGGTGGGCATGGCGCTCTGTGCAGCGGCAGGCTGCCACGACGCGACGGCCAGTTGCACGAGCAAAGCCGCGGTGGCCAGCACCATGCCATGCACTGTGGATGAAAAGCGAACTGTCACGCGCCGGACCCTCGCTGCACGCCGCGGCTGCCGATCGGCCCTTTGTTCCCCGTCGGAACAGGTCGTTCAGGAAACATCCAACTCGATGTCGTTGATCAACAGGTCGGCGTCGTTGCCTGAGACATCGAGCAAACGGCTCCAGTCGACGTCGGCCGCGGAAGCGGCGCCTTGGCGTTCGGCCTCGCGCTGGCACTTGATACAGTAGGTGGCGTACGGCAAGGCGTTCAACCGGGCCATGGGGATGGTGGTCCCACAGCCTTCACAAACGCCGAACTGGCCGTTCCGCATCCGTTCCAGGGCATACTCGATGCGCGTCAACTCGCGGCTTTCCACTTCCGCCAATTGCGAGCTGATCTCGTCCTGGACACTGTCCAGGGCGGCATCGACCATGTCACCGGAAGTCTGGGCCCTGAGCTCTTTGAGCAGGCTCAGGTCACCCGCTAGGGCCTTGCGCAAGGCGTCGCGCCGTTTCACCAGGAGTTGGCGCATGGACAGGATTGCATCTTTGCGGCTCATAGGGATTCACCTCGGCGTCCGTTTTTGGCCGTACTAAGGGTTTGCCCCCCTCAGGATAGCCATAATCGAACCCCTCCTCTACATGTGGCTGATGGTTCCGGTCTGGCTGCTGGCGGAGGCGAAAGATGAGCCCGCCTCGTATTCAGCAACCAAACTATACTACGCAATTCGATCAAATAAGGATCAAAAAAAACGCTCTTTTCTGACGATCTCGCTCACCGCTTGGAACCGCCACCGTAAAGGGTTGCTTCCCAATCGGTTATGACATGGTAGACGGGTGTGCCGTCACGGGCAAATGGGAGGCGAAACGCGGCGGGCCAGCAGGACACTTCGGTAGGAAAGTGCGCCATCGTACCGTATCGTGGCCGCGATTTCCACCCCCTCAACGCTAACGGATAATCGACAAATCCGGCACAGATATCCAGCCGTTTTTCTGCGATCGACCATGAATCGTGGAACTACCACGGCAAGCATTGACGGCGCCACGACCATAAGCTAAATGCCCTAGAGGGTTTATCCCGCACGGTTCTCTGGACAGTTCCCAGTATCCCCCTTCTTTCCGAGCCGCAAATCCATGATCAGCAGCACTTTGAGCGAGTCAGAAGCCCAGCGTCAAACGTTGGAAACGCAACGCCAACAGTGGCAGGCCGAACAGCAACAATGGGAACGGCAACTCGATGAGCAAAACGCCGAGTTGATCGCCATGCGGGCCGAACTGGACGCCCATCGCCAAGTGTTGGAAGCCGATCGTGTACAACTGGCGGCCCGGCTGAGCGCGTTGGAAGCCCAGAGCCAGGCTCTCGAACAACAGTGGCAAGAGTGGCAGACCAACCGGGAAAATGCCGCGGCAGCGCCGGACCAGCAGCCCGCAGCCGTCGAGGAGAACGTCGAGCCCGAGCCGGTGGCGGCGGCAGAGCCCAAGGGGAAAACGGATGCCGCGCCGGTGAGTCTGGCGGACGTTCTCCGTCGCGTGGGAGCGGCCGATCTGCTTGCGGAGACCGTCGCGGAAGAGGAAGCCGAGGAGCCGGCCGAAGTCACGCCGCTGCCGCCGCCAGCTACCGTAGAGCCCCGGTCGCCGAAGGCTTCGGTACACCATGAGGGCGAGGAAGAGTCGATCGACGACTACATGTCGCGACTCATGGAACGAGTGCGCGGCGGGACGGGCAGAACCGAGTCGCCAGCCCGGCGGCCGCAGAACACAACGCCACAGGCCGCGCCGGAAGCGCCGCGCGCGGTCGAGGTAAAAGCGGCAGAAACGTCGACGCCGGTCCCCGTGACCCCGCGGCCGCCCGAACCGGTGGAAAGGGCGCCCCGCAAGGCGGCGCCGGAGAAGGAAGTGGGCCTGTCGGCGATGCGCGAACTAGCCAATCTGTCCGCGAAAAACGCCATCAGCCAGCATGCGCGGCGACAAATGATCGTCTCCACGCGCGACAAACTCCTGGTGGCCGTCGCGGGCCTGGTCGTCGGCGCCGTGATGCTGTGGTTCTGGGGCAGGCCGTTGGCGGCGCCCCTGACGTTCTATTCGGCCATCGCCAGTTTCATCGTGGCGCTGTTCTGGGGCATGCAATATGCCGTGATGACCGGCCACTTGATCGTGGACAAACCCGGCCACGTGGCGTGGAAATGGAACCGCACCGCATCGCCAGCAAAACCGGCCGCGGAAGAGGAGGGCGCGGCGGCGAAGGGATAGGGCTTGTAAGCAGTGGCACGCGAATTGCCCAACCTCCCCAAGATACAACGCCGCTATTCCGAGACACTCCATTAGAACCCGCGGGCGGCCCGGATGTCGTCGAAGTCGCGGAGGTGGTAGTCGATGCCGACGTAGTCCAACACGCGGCAGAGGCTGCGGAGGGCGACGCCCATGCCGTCGGGGCCGCTGAAGCCGCCAAACTGGCCGCCGCCCTTCAGGTGCGGTTCCAAATCGAGGAACACACCGGGGATGCCCCGCCGGCCCAACTTCTTCTCCAGCACGGGTAACATGCGGCTGAAGTCGCGGAGGATGGCCTCGTAGGCGCTATCGCCCTGATCGGCAGGCACGAAATGGGCCAGGGCGTCCTCGTTCACGGGGCCGAGTTTGCTGACCGGTTGCGGACTGTGGTAGTCCTTGATGTGCATCCAGGCGAGCCCCGGCTTCATGGCCAGATATTGCTCGAAGACTTCCGCCGCGTTGTAACCTTGCACGAGAATGTTGGCGGCGTCGAACACCAGCACCATGGCTGGATGGTTCACCTGGCGGTGAATTTCCGCCAGCATGTGGCCGTTGCTGCCCACCAAATTGGCTTCGACCTCCAGGCCGAAGGTCAGGTCCGAACGCAGGCAGGTTTCGGCGATCTGCCCCAACTGATCGACCACCTGCGGCAGATGCTCCCGGGGATCGCTCCCCTTGGGAGGATAAAAGGAGAAGCCGCGGATCAGTTTCGTCTCCAGGGCATGGGCGAACTCGCACGCCTTCTGCACGTCGCCGGCCAGGTACTTCTTGATCGGCACATAGGCGTTCTTGGTGCCGTCGTCCACGTCCAACAACTTGACCTTGCCCAGTGGCGAACCGAGCGAGGAGACGTTCAGACCGTACTCGTTTTGAAGCTGTCGGACCTTCTGGATCTCCGGCAAGGTGAGCTGCAGGGCATTCTTGATGCCCTTGCCCACGTCGATGAAACGAATGCTGTAGTACTGCAACCCCAAGGCCGCGAAGGCGGCGAATTGTTCGACGGCGGTCTTGTTGTTGGCAGCTTCGTCGGCAAAGCCGGAAACAATCATGCGGGGGCGATCGGCCATGGGAGTCCCTTGGAAAACGGTCACGGGCAAACGACAAGGCCATTGTGACCCTTAGGGCCGTGGGGGACAAGGGGGGAAGAAAGGGAAGTCAGGAGTCAGGAGTCAGGAGACAGGAGACAGGAGACAGGAGACAGGAGACAGGAGACAGGACAACCTGGCTCTCGCCTTCCTCCTTCCTCCTAACTTCTAACTCATTCCTCCTTCATTCTTTCCTCCACCGTCACGGTGGTTGCAATCCCCCCCCTGGCTGTGAAGGCCGCCACCAACGTCATTTGCCGCGGCCGCAGCACGCGCACCAGGTCGTCCAGGATGCGATTGGTCACATTTTCGTAAAAAATCCCCTCGTTGCGAAATTGCTGCAAATACAGCTTGAGACTCTTCAATTCCACGCACCGTTGGGCCGGCACGTAGACGAACGTCAGCGTGCCGAAGTCGGGCTGGCCCGTCTTGGGACACACCGAGGTGAACTCCGGACAGACGATCTCGATCGTGTAATCTCGGCCCGGATACTGATTGTCGAAAGTTTCCAGAATGTCGCGGAAATTGTCGGTCACTGGCAGGCTCCTTTCGTTGCTCGAATAATTGTGGCATGATGAGGGATTCGACGGAAGGGGATGTCCTCTTTGCTCGACTTCTTCTTTTACGGGCTCGAACATGACCACGATCGATCAGCAGCCGGCGGTGGTCCTCCTTTCCGGGGGGCTCGATTCGGCGACGACCGCCGCGATTGCGCGGCAAGAGGGCTATGCCCTGTTTGCCTTGTCGGTCGATTACGGCCAGCGGCACGGTTTCGAGTTGGATGCGGCCCGCCGGGTAGCTCATGCGCTGGGCGTCTGCCGCCACGTGGTCACCAGCGTGGACCTTGGCCAGTTTGGCGGCAGCGCGCTGACCAGTGCCATCGCGGTGCCCAAGGATCGCGATGCCCGGCAGATGGCCGACGGCATTCCCATTACCTACGTGCCGGCACGGAACACGGTCTTGCTGTCGCTGGCGTTGGCTTATGCCGAGGTCGTGGGGGCGGCCGACATCTTCCTCGGCGTCAACGCCATCGACTACAGCGGCTATCCCGATTGCCGGCCGCAGTATATTTCGGCCTTCTCCCAGCTTGCCAATCTGGCCACCAAGGCCGGGGTCGAGGGCCGATTGCATTTCACCATCCACACGCCGCTTATACGCTGGACGAAGGCCGAAATCATTCGCCGCGGCACGGAACTGGGCGTCGATTACAGCCTGACGCACACATGCTACGACCCCGATGCCGCGGGCACGAGTTGCGGACGTTGCGACGCTTGCCAATTGCGACTTAAAGGCTTCGCCGAGGCGGGGCTGGTCGATCCAATACAATACCAGATGTCTCGCAGGAACTAAAACAACAGCCACAGTTTGCGACGCCGATTGAAATTGACCACGGAGACACGGAGGACACGGAGAAAATA
>CAYYBU010000051.1:0-9976 GCA_964469945.1 uncultured Planctomycetaceae bacterium | reverse complement strand
CATCATTGGCGGTATCGCCTATTGCATACGTCCGCTGTGGCGACTGGGGCGCAGGCTGCTGGGACGCCCCGCAAAGCCGTCCGAGCCTGAAATCCCGCCGGGACCGGATGGCGGAGCGCCGCAATGAGCACGGACCGCGCGGCCACCGCCGGTGACCAGGCACAGCCGCAGCGCGTGGCCGGGTCGTTCCGCGATCCGCTGGGCCATGTTTTCATCTACCAAGGCCAGGTCTTCCGCGCCGTTGACGATCGTTGTCACCAGATGCTTTGTGATCTGGCCGCCGGGCAGCAACTCCAGCGGTTCAGGGAAGCTGGCCTGGTCGTGCCGACGGATCTGGTCGAAGACGCCGTGCTATTGGAACAGTTGAAGGCCGTCGAACCGGGCTTCCGCCACTTTCTCCGCCATCGGACGATTCCGGTGCTCAGTTGGCCTTATGAATGGACGGTCTCCATGCTGGCCGACGCCGCGCGGACCACGCTGGACCTGCAGATGCGGCTCATGGAAGCCGGCTACGCGCTGAAAGATGCCACGGCCTATAACGTCCAGTTCGTCGGCGGCCGGCCCACGTTCATCGACCTTTCGTCGATCGAACGGCCGCGGCGGCCGGATGTCTGGTTCGCCTTGGGGCAGTTCTCGCAGATGTTCACCTTTCCCCTGCTGTTGTGCCGCCACGCCGGCTGGGACTTGCGATCCTATTTCCTGGCCAACCTGGGCGGACTGGACGCCGCGCGGGTGGCGGCCAACTTTAGTCCGCTGGGCCGCCTGCGGCCGCGCCTGTTGCTGGATGTCACCTTGCCCGCCCTGTTGAGCCGCTGGGCGCGGCGACGCCAGTTTGGGCCGGCAGATCCGCCGGGTGCCACTACGCAAGGTTCGCGGAAAATGGGGACTGGCTCCGTGGCACAAACCGGTGTGGCGGAAGCAGAAACGTCGCCGCCACGGTGCCTGTCCCCTTTTTCCGCAGACACTACCCCCGAGGCCCCGTCGCAAACGGGGACAGGCACCGTTGCCGACAATGCTGTCTCACAGGGCCAGCTTGTCTCAGGCGACGGAGCCAGTCCCCGTTTGCGACTGCCGGCCTTGAGCAATAGTATTAGCAATCCCGTTGTGTTGAACCTCAAGCGGCTGCGGCGCAAAATCAGCCGGTTGGCCGCGGGTTACCGACCGGCCGGAACGTGGACCGGTTATCAGGACCATTGCAGCTACGACGAGGCCGCCCAGCGGGCCAAGAGTGCGCTGGTCGAGGGTTTTCTCCAGCGCACGCGGCCGCCGCGCGTGCTCGATTTGGGCTGCAACACGGGCCACTATAGCCGGCTGGCCGCCCGGCTGGGCGCCGAGGTGATCGCCGCCGACAGCGACCACGATGCAGTGGAAATCCTCTATCGGCGGCTGCGGCAGACGCCGGCCCCGATCGTGCCGATGGTCGTCGACCTGGGCAATCCCAGCCCGGGCGTCGGCTACATGAACCAGGAACGCACGGCCTGGTTGGAGCGGGCACAGTCGGATTGCGTACTGGCCTTGGCGCTGCTGCATCATCTGCTGGTTGTCGGCAACCTTTCGCTGGCGGCGGTGCGCGACATGTTTTGGGCCCTCAGCCGCCGCGACCTGGTGCTGGAGTTCGTCCCCCGCGACGATCCCATGTTTCGCCGCCTGCTGGAATTCCGCATCGATCTGTTCGCCGATCTGACCCTGGACGCCTGCCGCGAGGTTTTTTGTCAGCGATTCGATCTGCTTCGCGAGGAGCCGATTGTAGGCACGCGGCGGACCCTGCTGTTTTTGCGCAAAAAGGGTATGTAGTGTATGGCCGATGTGGGGGTTCTGGTCCCGCGTCGAGCGATACGATATCATCATCCAAATGGGTCCTTCCACTGTTCGTTCCACTACGAATGTCATCGATCACAACGGTGCCTTCGCGCCGCCGGCGGAGGTGCTGATCGTCGACAACGATCAGGCCCATGCCGAGACGGTCGCCGAAACGCTCCAGCGGGTCGGACTCCACTGTCGCGTGGCCACTTCCGGCACGGAGGGTGCGCGGCTGATCGGCGAGCGGGACTTCGATGTGATTATTACTGACTTGGTCATGCATGATGTCGATGGCCTGGAGATTCTCGCCCGGGCCAAGAACGACCAGCCGGACACGGAAGTAATCCTGCTGACTGGTCATGGCACGGTGCAATCGGCCGTGGAAGCGATGCGGAAGGGGGCCTTCAACTACCTGCTCAAGCCGCTGGATATCAATCAACTCCGCGCCAGCACGGAAAAAGCGGTGGAGAGCACCCGGCTGCGACGGACCAATGTCGAGTTGAAGCGGCGGCTGGACGAGAGGTTCGGCTTCGAGGGGGTCATCGGCGACAGCCGGCAAATGCGCGAGATCATCGAGCGGCTGAAACGGATTGCCCCCACCAACGCCAGCGTGCTCATCCAAGGGGAGACCGGCACCGGCAAGGAACTGGTCGCGCAGGCGATCCATCAGAACAGTCCGCGGAAGAACAAGCCCTTCGTGGCCTTGAATTGTGCCGCCCTGAGCGAGAATATTCTGGAGAGCGAGTTGTTCGGCCACGTGAAGGGGGCCTTTACCGACGCCTCGACCGATCGGGTGGGCAAGTTCGAGTACGCCCACGGTGGTACGTTGTTCCTCGATGAAGTCGGCGACATGCCGCTGGCCACGCAGATCAAGTTGTTGCGGGTGTTGGAAAACGGCGAGATCACCCGCGTGGGGTCCAACGATCCGGTCAAGGTCAATGTCCGCATCCTTTCGGCCACCAATCGCAACCTGGAAGAGGCCATCGAGGCGGGCACTTTCCGCAGCGACCTCTATCACCGGCTGAAGGTCGTCACGCTGCGGTTGCCGACGCTGGTCGAACGCAGCCAGGACATACCGATCCTCATCGACTACTTCCTCAAACAGTTTTCCGCCCAGCACGGCAAGAGTTTCAAGGGGGTGTCGGTGGCCGCCCGGCACAAGCTGCTGAGCTACTCGTGGCCGGGCAATGTCCGCCAGCTTCGCAACGTCGTGGAGAGCATGGTGGTGGTCGATTATGACGGTTTGCTGGACCTCGACGACCTGCCGGAGGAATTGGCCGGGCCCCCGGATCCGGCCGACGAGCCGGCGGCCCATACGTTGGTGGGGCTGGTCGGCCGGCCATTGCAGGAGGTCGAGCGGCTCTTCATTGCCGAGACGCTGCGCGTGACCGGCGGCAACCGCGAGGTGGCGGCCACCCAATTGGGAATCGGCGAACGAACGCTCTATCGAAAGATCAAAGAGTACGGATTGTAATGCCTCCCATCCGTCAACTCTCGCAATCCCTGATCAACAAGATCGCCGCCGGCGAGGTGATCGAGCGGCCGGCCAGCGTGGTCAAGGAATTGATGGAGAACGCCGTCGATGCCGGCGCGCGGCGCATCGACGTGGCCGTCCAGCAGGGCGGACTGGAACTGAGCCGGGTGGTCGACAACGGCTGCGGCATCCCGGCCGCGGAGTTGCCGCTGGCCCTGGCCAGCCACGCCACCAGCAAACTGGCCGAGGCCGACGACCTGTTCCGCGTGGGCACGCTGGGCTTTCGCGGCGAAGCCCTGGCCTCGATCGCCGAAGTGAGCCGTCTGGTGCTGCGGAGCCGCACGGCCGAAAGTCAAAGCGGGGCGGAAATCGAGGTCACCGGCGGCCACCCCACCGGCGCGGCGCCTTGCGGCTGTCCGGTGGGCACGGCGGTCGAGGTCTACAACCTGTTCTTCAACACGCCGGTGCGGCGCAAATTCCTCCGCACCACGCAGACCGAGTTCGGCCACGTCAGCGAGACCTTCACGAGGATCGCCCTGGCGCTGCCCCAGATCCATTTCACCCTGCGGCACAACGACCGGCTGGTTTTCGAGTTGGCGGCCAGCGACGGCCTGTTGGCGCGGATCGCCCGCTTCTTCGGCCGCGAGTTGGCCGACAATCTGCTGTGGGTGGCCAGCAGCGACGGCCCGGTGCAGGTGGCCGGCTATGTGGCCCATCCCTCGCAGAGCCGCAGCAACAACCGCATGCAATACGTCTTCCTCAACGGCCGGCCCATCCGCGACCACGCCTTGCAACACGCCCTCAGCGAGGCCTATCGCGGCCTGTTGATGACGGGCCGGTATCCGATTGCGTTTCTCTCGCTGGAGATGCCGCCGGAGATGGTCGACGTCAATGTCCATCCCACCAAGCTCGAAGTGCGTTTTCAGGATGCCGGCCGCCTCTACAGCCAGTTGTTGGCCACGTTGCGGCGGAAGTTCCTCACCAGCGATCTGAATACGCACGTCCATAGCGCCGGGCCGGAAGGTGGGGCCGGCCAGGACGATCCAACCGGTGGGCACGACGCGGCGCAGGCGGCCCAATTGCGGCAGCAACTGGTCGATTGGGCCAAGGGCAAGGTGGCCGCCTGGCAACCGCTCGGCGGCGATGCTGCGGGGGCCTTGCCGCCGCAGGCCGACGATGCGCTGCGCGGCACCGGCCCAAGCGGTGGGGAATCGCTCCAGTTGCGATCGTTGCATCCCGGTTGGCCGTCGCCCGGTGTGCAGCCGCCCCACGTGTCGCCTGCGGCGGATTTTCAGCAAGGATCCGCGGCGACAGTTGCCGGCCGCGCGCCGCAGGCCCTGCAAGTCCACAACCGCTATTTGGTGACCGAGACGCACGAGGGCGTGACCATCATCGATCAGCATGCCTTGCACGAGCGGATCCTTTACGAACAGTTGCGGCGGCGCATCGATGCGGGGACGGTCGAGACGCAGAATCTGCTGGTCCCGGAGCCGGTCGATCTGAGTGCCGCCGAGGCCGCCGCTGCCTTGCAGAACCAGGATCTCTTGGGCCAATTGGGCATGAAGATCGGCTCGTTCGGCGGCGACACGGTGCTGATCACCGGTTTCCCGGCGATGCTGGCCAACATGAACCCCGTCGAGGTGTTGCGAGGGCTGGTGGAGCGGTTACTGGCCGGCGGCAAACAGCCCGACCGCCGCGATCTGCTCGACGAGTTGTTGCACACGATCGCCTGTAAGGCGGCCATCAAGGCGGGCGATCGCCTGGCCCCGGACGAAATCGCCACGCTGTTGGAGCAGCGGCACCTGGTCGACGATCCCCATCACTGTCCGCACGGCCGGCCGACGGCGCTGGTCTTCACCCGCGAGGAGTTGGACAAGCAGTTCAAGCGGATTTAAGATGATAGGGATTTGGCGTCCCTTGGCGACCGAACCCCCGAACCCCCGAACCCTGAATCCAATATGATTTGTGTCAGCATCGGCCGCGGCCGCCACCGTCACGTGATTGCCGAGCACCGCCACCTGGTCGACCAGGGGGCCAAGCTGGTGGAATTGCGTCTGGACTACATCAACGGCGACGTGAACATCAAGCGGCTGGTGGTCGATCGCCCCGGCCCGGTCATCATCACCTGTCGCCGCCCAGCCGACGGTGGAAAATACGCCGGCACCGAGGAGCAGCGGCTCATGCTGTTGCGGACGGCAATCGCCGAAGGCGTGGAGTATATCGACCTGGAAGACGACGTGGCCAGCAAGATTCCGCGCTTCGGCCGTACCAAGCGGATCATCAGTTGCCACGACTTTCGCAAGACGCCCGACAACCTGGAGGAGATTCACCGCCGGTTGTGCGCGCTGGATCCCGACATCATCAAGCTCTGTACGATGGCCAACCATCCGCACGACAACCTGCGGATTCTGCAACTGGCGGCCAAGAGCAAAGTGCCGACGGTCGGCCTCTGCATGGGCGATATCGGCACGCCCACGCGCATCCTCGCCGGGCGGTTCGGGGCGCCCTTCACTTACGCGACGTTCCACCACGAGCGGGCATTGGCTCCCGGGCAACTCAGCTACCAGCAAATGAGCGAAACCTACCGCTACGAGCAGATCGACGCCCAGACCGAGGTGTATGGCGTGGTCGCCGATCCGGTGGGACACAGCCTCAGTCCGCACATTCACAACGCCGCCTTCCAGCACCTCAAGCTAAACAAGGTTTATCTGGCTTTTCGCGTGCCGCGGGAAGACCTGTTCCAGTTCATCGACGATGCGCCGGCCTTGGGCATCAAGGGGCTGAGCATCACCATCCCGCACAAGGAAGAGGTGGTGAAGAAGCTCACCGAGGCCGACGGCGCCGTGCGCGGCATCGGGGCCGCCAATACCGTGGTGTTCGCCGGCGACGCCCGCCTGGGCTACAACACCGACTACCGCGCCGCCATGAGCAGCCTGGAAGAAGCCCTGGAGGCCGCTGGGCCGGAAAAGAAGCCGGAAAAGAAAGAGGAAGAACTGCTTCAGGGCAAGACGGCCCTGGTGCTGGGCGCCGGCGGCGCCGGCATGGCTATCGCCTACGGCCTGCTCCGCCGCGGCGCGCAGGTGGTGGTGGCCGACGGCATCGCCCGCCAAGCCAACCTGCTGGCCAAGCGGCTGAATTGCCGTTCCATCGACTGGTCGCTGCGGCACACGGTGAGCGCCGACCTGCTGCTGAATTGCACGCCGGTGGGCATGCATCCCAACGTCGACGAATCGCCCTACGACAAACACCACCTGCGCCCTTCCATGATCGTCTTCGACGTGGTCTACAACCCCGAGAACACTTTGTTGATCAAGGAAGCCCGCAACCGCAACTGCACCGTGGTGACGGGCGTGGACATGTTCGTTCGCCAGGCCTGCATTCAATTCAAGCTCTTCACCGGCCAGGAGGGGCCGGCCGAACTGATGCGCGAGGTCGTCAAACGCACCACCGGAGCGGCCAAGCCTTGAAGATGCTTTCATTGATCGGCTACCGCGCCACCGGCAAAACGACCCTTGCCCGGCTGCTGGCTCAACGGCTGGGCTGGACGTGGATCGATGCCGACGTCGAGATCGAGCAGCGGGCGGGCAAGTCGATCGCGCGGATCTTCGCCGAAGACGGCGAACCGGCCTTCCGCGACCTGGAATCGCAAGTAATCGTTGAACTGTGCCGCCGCCCCCGCCTCGTGCTGGCCGCCGGCGGCGGCGCGCCGCTGCGGGCGGAAAACCGCCAGGCCATGCGTGCCGGCGGCGCGGTCGTCTGGCTGACGGCCAGGGCGGAAACCATCTTGGCGCGGATGTCGGGCGATGCCACCACGGCCACCCGGCGCCCGGCCCTGACCGAGCATGACCCGCTGACGGAAATTGTGCAACTGCTCACTCGTCGCGAACCGATGTATCGAGAGTCGGCCCACCTGGTGATCGACACCGAGGGCAAATCGCCCGAGCAACTGGTGGAGGAAATCCTCGCCCGGCTCGAGCCGGACCGGAAGGCGAACCAGCCGTGAACGCGCTGTTGGCAATCCCGATGGACGTCCGTCTGGCGGCGTTGTTCATCTTCGGTGTCTGCGTGGGCAGCTTGGTCAACCTGGGCGTCTACCGCCTGGCATGGCATCCCCGCGCCATCAGCCCCTGGTCGCAACCGCTTGGCAATGCGCCGCCGCGGCGGTTGTTGGACCGGCTGCCCATTTTCGGCTGGCTGGGGTTGCGGCGCGAGGCGGCCCTGCATGGCGCCGGCTTCTGGGTTCGTCCCCTGTTGGTTGAATTGGGCACTGGCCTGGGCTTCGTCGCACTCTATGAGTGGGAGATCGGCGCCGCGGGACTTTTGCCGGCGGCGTTCCCACGTCTGCCCGTCATGCCGGCCATCCTCCACTGCGAGTTCGCCGCCCATGCACTGTTGGTCGCGCTAATGCTGGTGACCTCGTTGATCGATAGCGACGAGAAGACGATTCCCGATGCGATCACCGTGCCCGGTACGCTGTTGGGGCTCCTGCTGGCCGCCGTGTGTCCTTGGTCGCTGTTGCCGGATGCCGGCATGATACCGAGGCCGTTTTTCGATATTCTTGTGCTCACCAGCCCCAACGTGCCCTCGGGCGCTTGGCCGCCGTGGTTGACCGGTGCGCCCCATGCGGCTTCCTTGGTGATTGGCTTGGGCTGTTTCCTGGCATGGTGTGCGGCTTTGTTGCCGCGATCCTGGTATCCGCGGCACGGTTGGCGCCGGGCGGTACAACTCGCCCTGGCGCGGCTGGTCCGCAGCCGGGCCATCTGGGGTGGCATCCTGCTGATGGCCCTGGCCGGCTCGGCCGCCATCGTGACCGGCTGGGCACACGGCGGACTCCGCTGGGAGACGTTGCTGACCGCCTTGGTGGGCATGGCCGCCAGCGGCGGGCTGGTTTGGCTGGTCCGGCTCATCGGCTCGGCCGCGCTGGGCCGCGAGGCCATGGGCTTCGGCGACGTGACCCTGATGGCCATGATCGGCGCCTTCCTCGGCTGGCAAGCGTGTTTGTTGGTCTTCTTTCTCGCCCCCCTGGCCGGCCTAGTGCTGGGGCTCTTGCAGTTGATCCTGCGCCGCGGCAACGAGATCCCTTATGGGCCATTCCTTTGCCTGGGCGCCCTGGCCACGATCGTCGGTTGGGCGCCGCTCTGGAACTGGGCGGCGGGCGTGTTCTTCTTGGGGTGGTTCGTCCCCGTGCTCATGCTGGGCTGTCTGGTCTTGATGGCCCTGATGCTGTTCGCTTGGAGATGGCTGCGCGAAAGGATGAGGGCGGACGGATGAAGGATGAAAACAAGTTGGGCCCAAACGGGACGTTATGAATTCGGGCGCCACTGCTGGCTTGTCCAGCAGTGTTGCGCGCGGGGTGGTTCGGCACTGCTGGACAAGCCAGCAGTGGCACCCATACTGCCAAGTTCGCCCTTTCCCGGATACACGCCGTAAAATCGCTTGATGTAATGCCGGTGCCAGCGCGCGGGACAATGCGGCACCCAGCCAACGCGGGCTAAGAGTTTCGTGGAAATACGCCAGTTGCCGACGTCGCACAACAGAGCGTCGCTCCGCTTCAAGCGGGCAATCTCGTCTAATACGGCCAACCCCCGACAGAGCGTTGCCAGGCTCGTCCGCCGCCCCGACAGGGCATATTGCAGGACGAGAAAGTTGGGAAATTGCCAGGGTTGATTGTAATAAATCAGGATGCGATCGCAGGTGCGGTGGCGATGATACCATCCGCCCAGGAGCATGATCTCGGGAGCCGAGACGATTTTGGGAAAGGGGCGCAGCCGCACGCCGCGGAGGCAGCCGTCGGCCACTTCAATGACGCCGTAACGCCGCTGCCGCAACAGTTCGGCGCCGGTGCCCAGATCGGTGATCGTCTGAAATAGTGGCAAGATTGGCCCTACCGCCCTCACCCCCGGCCCCTCTCCCGCGAGCGGGCGAGGGAGTTTTGAAGCAACTCCTCTTGGCAACTGTAGCATGGCCGGTGGGGAACTGGCCTTGCGACCCCCCGGAAACCTTGTTACCATCCGACCCGCTTGTCGCAGGAAATTCCGCCGCACACCCCCCTGTGTGTATTCATTTGCCGTCTGTTGAGGAGTTCAATGCCATGCCACGGTGTACGTGGATTCCATGGCTGTCAGCGTTGGCACTGATGGCCTTGTCGGCTGCGCCGAGAACCCCATGGTGCTGCAGGGCCGCGTGGCGGAATCCAAGCGGCAACAGGACATCCTGACGCGGCAGAACCAACAACTGGCGGATCGTGCCGCCGGCCTGGACCGCGCCAACCAGGATCTGGTCACCCAGTTGGCCCAGGCGCGGCAGGAGACCCGCGTCTCGGAGGAGCAATTGGCTGCCCTCCGCGAACAGCTTCGCGGGGTGACCGCGCAGGTGGCCCAGATCCAGGCCGACAGGCAGAGCAGCGAGCAGAAGGCGCAGGCCCTGAGTGCCTCGTTGCACCGGCAGAGCGGCGTATCGATCAGCCCCAACAACAGTTTCTTGCAGACGCTGCCGGCCGTTCATCAGCCGGATGTCTATGTGCGTCGCGATGGCGACGTCATCCGCGTGGAACTGCCCGGCAACCGCTTGTTCGAATCGGGCGGCGCGCGGCTGCGTCCCGGCGCCGCCAACCTCATTGCCGACGTGGCCACCGAGTTGCGCCGCGACTATCCCGACCAGATCATCGGCATCGAGGGGCACACCGACAGCGATCCGGTGGCG
>CAYYBU010000050.1:0-10030 GCA_964469945.1 uncultured Planctomycetaceae bacterium | reverse complement strand
GGATCAAGCAGTCGATCAAGCGGGCGTTGATCAACACGGCCAAGACGATCCGCATTCCCGCCTACATGGTCGAGTTGCTGTCGAAGTGGCGGCGGGCGAGCACCCGCCTGGCCGAGGAATTGGGTCGTACGCCCACGCCGGAAGAGGTGGCGCGCGTGCTGGGGCTGCCGCGGAAGAAGTTGCCCATCATCAAAAAGGCCATCCGCATCTACAACCTCACGCCGCAGACCGATCAAGCCGAGGCCGGCTGGTCGCTGGGCGAGATGGTCATGGACGAGCGGATCCGTAGTCCCGAGAGCGAGTTGGTCGAGAACGACAACCTCACGCACGTGATGGGGCAACTGGAGACGATGGACCCGCGCGAGGCGACCGTGCTGCGGATGCGATTCGGCCTGAACGATCACGAGCCGCGGACGCTGAAGGAGATCGGCGAGTCGCTCGGCCTGACCCGCGAGCGGGTGCGTCAGATCGAGACCGAGGCCCTCGGCAAGTTGAACGAGAGCCTCAACGGCCCGCAGTTGTCGGAAGAGGAATAGTCGGGCGAAGCCTTCGGTAGGTCGGGTACCCCGTGCCTGACCCGCCGTGCCTTTGGAGTGCGGCGACTTGTCGCCGCTTTCTTTTTCCCAAGGCAAAATGGGCGAAAGACCGCCATTGCACTTCCATGTCAGGATCTCTAGATTGAGGGCACCGTTGCGACACGAACGGCTCTCTGCTCTTCGGTCGCAGGAACCCAACGAGTAAACCTGCCGCCCATGGCAACTCTCTGGCCGGGTAGAAGATGGACGCAGTTTTCGCTCCGCACCTTGCTGACGGGCGTCGGCATATTCTGTCTCGTCTGTGGACTGTCGAGCCACCTTCTGCATTCGGTCGAGCGGGAGTTGCGGGCTTGCAGAGAGGTGACAACGCGGCTCGGGTCGCTGTGCTATTTGGATGGCGCAGGCGAGGCGCGCATGGCCTTCCCGCCTGGGCGAGAAGTTGGGTTCCGGGATGTCGTGAAGGCGAGGGTGAATCGCTGGTCGTGCGACGTCGCACTCCCCAACTATCCCGACCGCGTTGGCGACGCGGAGATGCGACTCTTGCCGGCTTTTGCGCGCGTGGTACGTGTTCGCGCCGACCCGCTCCGGATGCTTGAGGCCGGGCGGCCCAGGAGCCGCATCACGAGCGACGGACTCAAGACGCTGAGCACGCTGAAAGAACTCGATACTCTGCATCTTCCCGGCATCACGCTGAGCGATGCGGACCTTGAGCTCCTGGGCAACATAAACTCCCTGCGCGATCTCGATCTATCTGAGGCGTTTCTGTATCACGACGCTGTTAGGCACCTGGGAAACCTCGATCGCCTCCGGCGACTCTCGCTTGCAGGTACCAACTTGTCTGACCCCGACTGTATACATTTGGCGCAGCTGAAAGCGCTCACGGCGCTCGACCTTTTTTCGACGGCCATTTCCACGGCGGGAATCAAGCGGCTTGCGTCACTCACGAACTTGACTTGGCTCGACCTGAGCGGGACCGAGGTCGACGATGAAGGCATCCAGTACCTCAAGCAGTTCAGAAAACTGACCTACCTCGGCCTTGGCTCCTCCCGGGTTACCCCCAAACGAGCTGCTATTTTGGAATCCTACCTGTCCGCCGGCGTACTGGAGTATAAGTCGCTGCCGGAAGGTTCCGTAGTCCGCCGCCGGTTTACCACGACGCGGACGACTGACGCCGACAGTGCTGGGAAAACTGCGTCTCCGGATTGAGGTTCAGATAGGTATCGTTCCAGGTGCCTCCGTAACCATTTCCCCACATTGCCGGTATCCGTCACTGCGGTCCGTACGACGCAAATGCCCGCCAGGCATCTCCGCCTTCCGGCCGCCTCTCCCCTGCCACCTTGGCGCACTGGCGCCTTTGCGCGATAATCTCTCTTCTCCAGGACGTTGCCCCGGCAATCGCGTTTCTATTCCCTTCCTTCCCCCCCGGACGACCATGAGCGATCCTTATTTTCAGCAACTCTTCGCCGAGCGCATCGGCGGCAGCGGCTACGGCAAAGGCACGGAAATCTACAAGTTCGAGAAGATCAAGCGGGCGAAGCGGAAGGCGCTGGCCGAACACCCCGAGCGGCGACTGATCGACTTCGGTATCGGTGAGAACGACGAGATGGCCGCCCCCGCGGTGCGCCGCGTCATGGCCGCGGAGATTGATAAGCCGAAAAATCGCGGCTACGCCGACAACGGCATCCCGGCCTTCAAGGAAGCGGTCGCCCGCTTCATGCAGCGGCAATTCGCCGTTGCACTGGATCCGGCGCGGGAAATCAACCATTGCATCGGCACCAAGACGGCGCTGGCCATGTTGCCGGCCGCGTTCATCAATCCAGGCGACGTGACCCTGATGACCACGCCCGGTTACCCCGTGGCCGGTACGCACACGAAGTATTACGGCGGTGAGGTGTATCGCCTGCCCTTGCGGGCGGAAAACGGTTTCCTGCCCGATCTGGAGGCCATTCCCGCCGACATTCGCCGCCGCGCCAAACTGCTGGTGATCAATTATCCCAACAGCCCGACCGGCCGGCTGGCCACGCCCGAGTTCTACGCCCGCGCGATCGAATTCGCCCGGCAGAATCAGCTCGTGGTGGTGCAGGACGCGGCCCACGTAATGCTGACCTACGACGGTCCGCCGCTGAGTTTTCTACAAGTGCCCGGCGCTCGCGAGGTGGGCGTGGAGATCCATTCGCTTTCCAAGGGCTGGAACATGATCGGCTGGCGTATGGGCTGGGTCTGCGGCAACGAGCGGATCGTGCGGGCCTTTGCCGACGTGAAGGACAACTGCGATTCCGGCCAGTTCATTGCCATTCAGAAGGCGGCGGCCGCGGCCCTGGACGATGCCGAGATACCGTGTCGTACTCGGGAGAAGTATCATCGCCGCTTGAAGAAACTGGTGGCCGTGCTGCGCCGTTGCGGTTTCGATTGCTGCGTGCCGGGCGGCTCGTATTTTCTTTACACACCCAGCCCCAAGGGGGTGGCCGGCGGCCCGCAGTTCGACACCGCCGAAGCCGCCGCGCAGTATCTGATCACCGAGCACTCGATCTGTACCGTGCCCTGGGACGACGCCGGTGCGTATCTGCGATTGTCGGTGACCTACGAAGCCGCCGACGAGGCCGCCGAGGACGCTTTGATGGCGGAAACCGAGCAACGCATCAGCGCCATCCAGCCGGTGTTCTGAGGACGTCTCCCCTCGCCCGCCTGTGACGGGCAGCAGGCAGGAGAGGGGCCGGGGTGAGGGCGGTCTGCAAAGGCCGCCGACACCGGGCGGCGGCCAAGGGGTTGAATTGTCTGTCGGCAGAGACGAAAATGGAGTGTACTCATCACGGCGGAGCGTGATGAGTACGTTGGCAAACCCGACACTTATTGACTCGCCGGTCCTAAGTGGATGGGAAGCTGAACCGAGGAACCACATCTGCCGATGTCGCAAGAACCATCCCACGCCTCGCCGTTGCCTCGTAATCCCACTCGGGCGGTCCGCGTCGGCGGGGTCACCATCGGCGGCGGCCAGCCGATCGTGCTGCAGAGCATGTGCGCCACCAAGACAGCCGATGTCGAAGCCACGGTGGCCCAGGTGAACCGTCTAGCCGAGGCGGGGGCCGGCGTGGTGCGAATCGCCGTCGACACGCCCAAGGACACCGAGGCCCTGGCGGAAATCCGCCGCCGCACTCAGGCCAACCTGTCCGTCGATCTGCAGGAGAACTACCGTCTGGCCGCCCAGGTGGCCCCTTGGGTCGACAAGATCCGTTACAACCCGGGCCACCTCTATCATCACCAGCGACAGCGGCCCTGGCAGGATAAGGTTCGCTTCCTCGTCGATACGGCCGGAGAGCACGACTGCGCGCTGCGCGTGGGCGTCAATTGCGGCTCGGTCGATCCGGCGCAACGCAAGAAATACGCCGAAGACGACATCATCCAGCCCATGCTGCACAGCGCCCTGGACCACTGCGAGTTCCTCGACGGCTTGGGGTTCACACGCTATTGCGTTTCGCTGAAGGATTCGGATCCGGGGGCCGTGGTGGAGGTCAATCGCCTCTTTGCCCAGCAGCGTCCCGACGTGCCGCTGCACCTGGGGGTGACCGAAGCGGGCATGCCTCCCGAAGGCATCCTCAAGACCCGCCTGGCGCTGGAGCGGCTGATTTCGCACGGCATCGGCGACACGGTGCGCGTGTCGCTGACGGTGCCGGCCGTGCGGAAACATGAGGAAATCGAGGCGGGCCGGCAAATCCTCGCCGACATTGCTGCCGGGCGCCTGCTCGCGACGGCCGACGGTAGCCACCGGAACTTGAACATCATCTCCTGTCCGGGTTGTTCGCGCGTCGAGAACGAAGCGTTCATCGACCTGGCCGAGCAAGTGCGGACCGCGACCGACTATGCCGCCGCGCAACACCTGACCATTGCCATCATGGGCTGCCGGGTCAACGGGCCGGGCGAAACCGACTCTGCCGATCTGGGGCTCTGGTGTGGTCCCAGTTTCGTCAACCTCAATCGCGGCGGTACGCCGCTGGGCGCCTATCCCTATACGGAAATCGTGCCCCGCTTGCTCGAACAACTCGATCTGCTGATCGCCGGCGGCCTGCGCCACGGGCCGCGGCGGCGGGCCGGGTTGGACCAGAGCGGCGGTTGAAGGCCGCCTTCAAGAGACAGTTCCGCTTGTTGCCCACCTACCACCAGTCACACTCCGGAGATCCTGCAATGAAACGTCGTGAAATGCTCCTTGGCAGCGGCGCCGTGCTGCTGGGATTGTCGAGTTTCCGCTTGGGTTGGACCGCCCCCGCCGACAAGAAAAAACAAAAGGTGCTGTACTTCACCCGCAGTGCGGGCTTCGAGCATAGTGCCATCCAGCGCCGTGGCGGCGCCCTGGGCTCCTCGGAAAAGCTCTTGACCGACTGGGGCCAGCACGCCGGCTTCGAGGTCGAGTGTACCAAGGACGGCCGGGTTTTCGACGGCGATCTGGATCAGTACGACCTGATCGCCTTCTTCACCAGCGGCGACCTGACCAAGCCTGATCCGCACAAGGACCCGCCCATGACGCCCGCCGGCAAGCAGAAGTTGTTGGACGCCATTGCGGCCGGCAAGGGGTTCGTGGGTTTCCACTCCGCCACCGACACGTTCCGCAGTTCCGGCATCGATCCGTACATCGCCATGATCGGCGGTGAGTTCCTGACGCATGGCGAGCAGCAGAAGGCCCCCGCAAAAATCACGTCGCCGAAGTTTCCCGGCGTTCGTGAGCTGCATGTCGGCACGGAGTTGTCGCTCTTGGAGGAGTGGTATGCGCACCAGAAGTTCGCCAACGACTTGCACGTGATCCTGCTGCTGGAGACCGCGGCCATGAAGGGCACTCCCTACGCGCGCCCGCCCATGCCAGTCACCTGGGCGCGGATGCACCAGAAGGGCCGCGTCTTCTACACCTCCTTCGGCCATCGCGAGGACATCTGGACCAACCCGAGCGTGAAGGCCATCATGCTGGGCGGCATCGCCTGGGGGCTGGGCAACGCGCAGGCCGACGTCGCGCCGAACATCGCCGAGGTCGCCCCCAAGGCGAACCAGTTGAAGAACGACTGAACTCTGCCTCCCCCTCTTCCGTAAACGGGAGAGAGGTCGCGGGGGTGATGGCGGTCTGACTCTGGCCGCCAAGTCACGACGGGTTGTGGTCGGCTACAAAAATTCCCAAACTTGGACTGTGCCGGAGACATTTTTGCGGCCGTGATTGTTTGGCCGCTCCTTTCCAACAAAAAAGGAACGTCACGGAGGACGTTCCCTTCAGCGGTGGGTAGCCTTTTCGCGCTGGTTGACCCTACGGCGCCGGTGGCGGTGGCGGCACCTGGGCGGGCGGCGGGGGCGGCGTGGGCGCCAGTGTGGGCGCGGCTGCCGCGGCAGGCGCCTGATAGTAGTATTGCTGCGGCGCGGGGGCCGCCGGCGCCTGATAGTAATACTGCGGCGCCGGTTGCACGTACACCGGGGCCGGCTGCACATACACCGGCGCTGGGTACACGGCGTACGGATATCCGTACGGCCTGTAGTAATATGGGTAGGGCTGATAAACGGGCAGCGGTAGTCCGATGCCAATGCCGATGCGCACGCCCGCCTGCGCCGAAACGCACGGCAACGCCATGCCGGCGGCCACGATGCCAAGGACCAGAAGCTTCTTCACGTTCATCGCACATCCTCCTCGATAATCACGTAGGTAGACCATCTCACCCTTCGTCTTCCCCGGCGACAAGACTCAATAGATCCTAGCATCCTTGACAGAAGCGGCAAATCCCAATTTAGCGGCCCAAGGTCGTTAGAGAAAATTCATGACCGCATCGCACGATTGCTCCCCCTTGCGACTCTGGAAGTAGATCGTGACATCGCCGTCGGAACTCACCTTGATGGGGCGCGCGCCCCAGAGATAGGCCGACCGCGCGGCCGTAGTGCGGGCCCCCAGTTGATTTCCCACGCCGGGGTGGGATCGGATCAGCGCCCCCACGGCCAACAGCCGGGTGTCGTCGAACACCACGGCGCCATCGACGCAGGCCATCTCGATCAGTCGCCGTTTCCGCTTCAAGGACCCGGCCTTCTTGCCAATGGCGATGTCTTCAATGGAACGGCCGATCAGCGTCTGGCCAGAGACGCGATCCACCTCGTCGCCCATCCCGTCGGGAAAAAGGAGACTTTCCGGGTTGAGGAGGTGATTTTGGATCTGATGCTCCGGGTCATAGATCAGCAGGGCGCCCTGCCGGCGGAAACTCAGATCGAAGACGACCTCGAACAGATTGGCGCCCACGTAGCAGTTCCCCAGGCAATAGGAAAGGCTATTCTTGAAGGTGCGGACGTCGTAGATCTTCCACTTTCTTTTTCTCCGCGTGGCCAGCAGGCCGGCCTTGCTCATGATGATCAGGTCACCCTGTGCGGTCAGATGGGCCGACAGGTCCGTGGCATCCATGATGCTGTGGATGGGGTGCAGAAACTCCGGATGGAATTTGCCCGAATTGCACGTTTCCACCTGCGACCATTCGATTTCGCCGTAATGCATCAGGCGTAGATCGCTATCCACGGCCAGGTAGGAAAAGGGCGACGAGGCCAGTTGGTCGAAGAACTTCTGAAAGTGTGGGCCGGTAATGTCGCCGACGCCGGCGCCGGCCCGGATGATCAGATTCAGCGACACCGGCCGGTTTTCGTAGGTCCGCCGCGCCACGGTTTCCAGATACTTGATCAGCCGTGCCCAATCCGTGGCGGCCGAATGGGTCTGGAGCCAATCGATGGCCATGCTTTCCAGAAACACGTCGATGAGGCTGGGAAACTGGATGAAATATTCCAGTGGCAATTCGCGCGTGCGGGTGCAGATCCGCGTCAGAAACGCATTGAGGCTCGGCGTCAGCTTGCAATGGTTGCAGAAGCTCGACGTATGCTCGCCCACGGAAAAGGAGTATTGCTCCGGGCCGCACTCGGCCTCGTACCAATGGGGGACCAGCCGGACGATTTCACGGCCAATCTCCTTCTCGGTCACCGCGCGCAGTACGTCAGGGGGCGTCATGCGGCGGATCATACCGAAAAGCCTCCTCCGGCCCAATAGCTTTTTCGTCGCCCCGCCATCTCGAAGTGGTCGGGACTACGAGAACTTCGCCCCGTAAATCAAGGCAGGCGTTTTTTCAGCGCGGCGGCGACCAATTGGCGGAGTTGCTCGTGCAGCAGCGGGTTGGCGGAGGCGATGTACCGCGCCTCTTCCAGCAGGAAGGGACCGCCTTCGGGCGCGGTGACGACCCCGCCCGCCTCCTGAACGAGCAAGACGCCGGCGGCCACATCCCATATCTTGGTGGCGAAATTCCAGATCACGTCGAAGCGGCCGGCCGCCAGATAACAAAGGTTCAGGGCCGCCGAGCCCATCCGTCGCATCGACTGGCAGCAAAAGGCGGCTTCCAGAAAGACCAGCAGATCGGGCGAATCTCGCTGCAAATCATAGGGAAAGCCGGTACACGCCAGGGCATCGGCCAACCGCGCGACCTGGCTGACCCGAATGGGTTGGCCGTTCATCCAGGCGCCTTGGCCGGCGGCCGCCGTGAAACACTCCTCCAAGAGTGGATCGTAAATGGCCCCCACCAGCGGCACGCCATTGCGTTCCAGGGCCAACGAGACGGCGAAGTGCGGCACGCCATGCACGTAGTTGGTGGTGCCGTCCAGCGGGTCGGCGATCCAGCGGTATTCGGTGCGGCGCCCCGCTCGCTGGGCGGGCGAATCCTCCTCGCCCAACAGCGAATGCTCGGGAAAGCTCCCCAGCACCACCCCGCGGATCGCTTCCTGGGCGGCCAGGTCGGCCTCGGTCACCATGTCCGCGGGGCCTTTATAGCGGATGCTGGTTTTTCCCATCCACGCGCGCAAGGCAACTCCGGCTTCACGGGCTGCCTCTTCACAAACCGTTAAGTAATCAGACATTCCCGGATTATAGGCATCTGGAAATGTGACGCAACCGGGAGCGATCCGAGAAGGCGGCAAAGTCGCACGCAAACCGGCGTACCCCCTCGATTGTGTACAACATCCTACCCGGAATAAAATCTTTCCAAATTTCCCTATGGATAGCGCTGGACAAGATTGCAGAACTTGGTATCATCGAAGTATACGAGGTTGGCCTCTTCTCTGTTCCGGCCCCGCCGTTTCGCTTCGCCGCGAGCGGCGGGGTTTTTTTGTTGCCCAGCGTGGAGATAGCGAAAGCGATGGACGCGGCGGTTTGGCAGTGCGAGCCCCCGCTGGCCCGCCTGCAGTTCGGTTCCTTCCAAGCGACCTTCGACGCCACGCGGCCGGCCAGTGGTCTCACGCGGATTGCCGTCCCTGGCGGGCAAATGCTCGATGCCATGTTGCTTGGCCTGGAAATGCCGTTGCACCGTCCCGGCGATGCGGAGACGTTGCTGGAATGTTACGCTCATGGCATGGACCTGGTGACGACCTACAAGGAGTCGGCAGGCCGGCCGTTGCGTGTCGATGCCGTGTGGCGGGCGATCCGCCCGACGCCGGGCGAGAGCTTTCTGGCAGCCGTGGATCTGATTGTTTCCGTCCGCACCGATCTGCTGGAAAGCTGGCCGGGAGTCGTCGTGCAAAGCATCCTGCGGGGGACAAAGGCATCGCGATTGCGCGCTCTTGATCCGCCGCGCAGCACGCCGCTGACGTTGCCCGCCGACGGGCCGCTGATCCTGGAACCGGCCGACGGTCCGGGATGCATCCTCTGGGAGTTGCCGGCCGCGGAACTGAGCTATGCCGAGATGATCCACCCGGCCGACTTTCATTGTGATGAAGCGGCCCGCGAGGCATCGGCCGGCGGCATGACCCGCCTGCGTCATCGGCTATTTCCCGAGGCGCTGGAAAAGGGAGTGATCTTGCGCGCCCGCGTGCGCGGCGTCTTTCTCTCCCGTCAAGACGACAGCCGCGTCGCCGCCGCCTGCTATGCGGCCCTGGCCGCTGCGGAACCGCCGCTGGATGTCTTCTAATGCTAAAGCATTGGTTCGCAGGAAATACGCCACATTGACGCACTTGCCCGACCGTGGAGAATAGGCTTATCGTGAACGACGTATTCATTACCGAGAACTTTTTGCTCCAGAACGACCGTGCGGCCGAGTTGTATCATCGGTACGCGCGCGAGTTGCCCATTGTCGATTATCACTGCCACTTGCCGCCGCGGCAGATCGCCGAGGACCATCACTTCGGCAACCTGGCGGAAATCTGGCTGCACGGCGACCATTACAAATGGCGGGCGATGCGTTGGGCCGGCGTGCCGGAATGCTATTGCACCGGCGACGCTTCCGACTGGGAGAAGTTCCAGAAGTGGGCCGAGGTCGTGCCCAAGACCCTGCGCAATCCGCTCTATCACTGGACGCATCTGGAACTGAAGCGGCCGTTGGGCATCAGCGATCGCTTGTTGGGGCCCGACACCGCGCGAGGCATCTGGGAACAATGCAACGCACGGCTGGCCGAGGAGCAATTCTCCGCCCGCGGCATCATGCGGCAGATGAACGTGGAACTGGTCTGCACGACCGACG
>CAYYBU010000049.1:0-10150 GCA_964469945.1 uncultured Planctomycetaceae bacterium | reverse complement strand
TCCAGCGAACATCCGGGATAGTAGGCGTATTTCACGAGGCTCCTCCCACTTCACGCGCTTTCTTGATGATGGCCTGCAACTGCCCGATGTTCTTGATTTTCTTGGGAATCAAGGCCATGCGGCCGCGGGTAAACATCGACAATCCCAACGGACCCATGCGCAGCAGCGCCAGCGGCTTGTTGAACAGGTAGAAGCGGCTGGCCAGGCCGAGCTCGAAGCTGCGGCCGTAATGGTCCAGAAGGCCGGTAAAGGTCTTGGCCAAGGCGGGCGCGTCGGTGTCCTTGGCCAGGCCCTCGCGGATGGCGATCCGCTTCAGGCAGTAGATGATGTCGGTGATGGGGATGTTCTGCGGGCAGCGGGTGGTGCAGAAGTAGCAGGAGACGCAGACCCACATGGTATTGGCCGCCAGCACCTGCTCGCGCTGGCCGGCGTTGATCATGGCAAACAGCGCGCGGGGGGTGAATTGCATATCGCCGCCGCTGGGGCAGGAGCCGCCGCAACTGCCGCATTGCAGGCAGTGCATCAGTCGATGCCCGCCCGGGGTGGCGTCGATCACTTGCTCGAGAAAGGTTCCTTTCTTCTCGGCGTGCTGGGTCGTCATCGATCTCCTCCGCGTATTTTCGCTTCCGTAGTTGTCGACATTCGCTCGGGGACTGTCCCCTTTCGCATGGCGGCCCAGTCCTGAGCAACAATCGTTCCACCCGGGGGCCGAAGTACGGGAATTGTTGTAACGTGAATCTGCGAAACCGCTTGCAGATTCGTAGCCCGCTGGCGTCGATGCTCCTGACGGTGGTGAAACTCACGGAATTCCGCTTTGGCTCGCGGAATTCCGTGGGGCCGGCCGCTTGGGCCGTGTGTGGTAGGAGCAGTGCAAAGCCACGGGGGCGGGCATCGCAAACGGTGTCTCCCCTCGCCCTCCTGTCGCTCGCGACAGGCAGGAGAGGGGGCTGCCCCTGGCCATCACTACCCTCTGGCGTCGTCTCCCCTCGCCCGCTCGCGGGAGAGGGGCCGGGGGTGAGGGCGGCCGGACTCTCGACCGGCCCACCAGCAACACCTTGCGCTTCCCTCGTGAGGGCGTTATATTACTGTCTTCCAGGGCACTGCCAACCGAAGCGAGCGAACCATGTTGCTGGTGTTACTGGCACAAACGCATGAACCGCCGTGGTGGGCATTTGTCGCTTTCTTCGCGATCGTACTCGTCTTCGCGCTGGTCGCCAAAAAGCGCGGGCCGAACGTGTTCGCGCGGTTCCTGGAACGGAACCGTATGGCGCGCGGCTGCGGCCTGGGCGTGGCACTATTCGGTTGTTTCTTCGGCTACCTGATCGTCTACGAGCCGTTGGCCGATGTGCTTTCCCATCGCCAGCAGGTGACGGTTCATCGGGGGACGGTGGCCCTGACGGCGCTATTCGTTTTCTTCGGCGCGGTGCTGCTTTTGGCCGGGCCACAATGGACGAAGTTTCTTCCTACGCGTCGCGGCCAATCGCCGACAGGGCTTCAGGCAGCCACCCTTGCCGTCGCGCTGATCGTCTGTCTCGGTTTCGAGTGCGGCTTTTGGGCGCTTTTGGACCGGTTGGGGTACAAGCCGCTGTTTTGAGTTCGGGACTGCGGACACGAGACCGAATTGCGTTTGAATTCGTACAGGGCTCTCATTTCCTCTCCTTCGGCCACCCGTTGTTCTCATTTGCGGACAGAATGTTACACTAACCTGAAACCCAACCCAAGGAGCCAGAGGAATGGCTAGGAAAATCGCCAAAAAGCGAGTCGCCAAGAAAAAGGTCGCCACCAAGGCCTGCAAGAAGGCGGTCAAAAAGGCGGCAAAAAAGGAGGTCGCCTTCCCGCCAAAAATCACCGGCACCGGCAGCACCGGGAAACGGAGGGTACGTGGATGAACCTAAAGAACTGTCGTGAGGCCGAAACGGACTACTCCGGCACGGCGAGTGATGTGGCGCGTAAGCTCGCCTTCGCCGGGCTTGCGATGGTATGGATTTTTAAGGTTGACGTTCAAGGATGTCCCACGTTGCCCGCCGGGCTTGTTTGGGCCACCGCGTTCATCGCCGTCGGCTTGCTTTTTGACCTGACTCAGTACGTGTTTGGTGCGTCGTACTGGACCCGCAAAGTCAAATCCAAGGAAGCTGAACTAGTGGTCGACAAAGGAAGGCCCACGGAGCATTTCGACGAGGGCAAAGAGTTTACAATTCCATTCTGGTATGGCCGGGTGACGGACCTGTTTTTCTACGGGAAACTGGCGCTGGTTGGCTGCGCTTACATCGCCCTCCTTTGGTACATTGTGACGGTCAAACTCTTCCGCTGAGGTGTCAGTCCGAGGGCGCGATACCGAATTCCGGGGGGAACCCTCGCCGGCGCTGGTGCGGCTTCGCCGCAGGATTTTGGAGGTATCGCTGCGATGTTCAGTGGGTGCGAGTTGGGGCCGGCCAGGTCAGCGGGAGAATATCGCAACAGCCCATTGGACACCGGAGCAATGCCTCCAAAATCCCGGGGTCTGGGGCAGAGCCCCAGAAGCAGCGTTGTTCCCCCAAATCCCTGACGAGCCGATGCCCTTGGCCCGATAAGCTACTTACGCCGTTTCTCATTCCCTGCGGCACTTCCCCCACGATCCCCGGCACGCAAAAGAATGGCCTTCCCCATGCCCTTGACATTCCATCCCAATTGGGGGTAAAGTTATATGGCACCCGGGAGATGAGTCATGCCCTTCGCGGCCTGCATGAAGGACCTTTACGATCGGCTGAAGGACGTTGGCTTTGACGCCAAATTCGTCCGCGATCGCGTTTTGCCCGATTGGTGGGAAGACCCGTTGGCCGAAGTGCCGGCCAGCCGGGCTATGGCCGAGATGGCCATTTCGCGCATGCTCGGCTTCCCCATCGCGCAGCTCCACGATCCGGCCGCGACGTTGACCCTGCCGGCCGTTAGCTCGGTGCGGCTGAAGCGGAACCAGGGCGTCGAGGCCCGCGACCTGATGCCATCGGTCCTGCTGGCCGAGAGGACGGCGCAGGCCACGCTCGCGGAACTGGCCGCACTGCCGGCCTTTGCCGGGGGAACGCCCGCCGAGGAAGCTCGGCAAGCAATTCTCGCTGACCACCGTTGCGTCGATCTGAAGTCGCTGCTGGAGTTTGCCTGGCAGCGCGGGATTGTCGTGCTCCACCTGGCCGCGCTGCCCAAGAGCAAGAAGTTCAGCGGCATGGCGATGTTCAGTGGCAAGACGCCCGTCGTGGTGCTTGCGCACGGCAGCGATAGCCCGGCGTGGCTTGCCTTCCACTTGGCCCATGAACTGGGCCATATCTACCTCGGGCACGTCGCCGCGGGAAGCACGCCGCTGGCCGATAGCAACATCGATCAACTCGATCAGGACCACGACGAAAAGGCCGCCGACGCCTTCGCTTGTACGCTACTGACGGGGCGGCCCGCAGTCGATTTCAAGGCGATCTACGGGCTGACGGCGGAGAAGCTGGTAGCTCGGGCACGCGAAACCGCGGCGAAGTATCAGATTGAACCCGGCACCATCGCCTTGATTTATGGCAAGGCCGAGCGGATGCCGGTGGCCCAGAACGCCCTGAAGCTTCTGGGATGCGATCATGGGGCCCGCCGTCTGATCGCCGACGCATTGCAGCAGCACCTGCGCCGCGCCGACGACCTGCCGGAAACCGCCGAGCAATTCCTCTCTTTGGTTTCGGCCACCTGACGAGAATCGCGATGGCCGAACGGTGCCTCCTGATCGACAACGATCTATTCGTCTTGCTCAGCGGGGCCGAGCTACTGGACGCGGCGCTGGCGGAATTCGGTTTTGAGCCCGTCGCTTGGCTCACTTCTTCGCCTTGATAGCCGGTTCCGGGCCGTGGTAAGCTGTCCGCCGCCGAAATCCCGGCATGCCGGAGAGCAGTCAGGCACGGGGTGCCTGACCTACCAGTTGTCTACTCCGGCTTGGCCGGCAGGAACGGGAACGGCTGGGCCGGCTTGAATTCGCTGGCGGCGTTGCCGCTGTAGGTGCGGCCGCCCACCAACGTGAGCTTCTTCACCGCGGCGCCCTTGGCGAAGTCCATCGCCGCCAGGGGCACCCAAAAGACCGTCGGACTGGTCGCCGAGTCGAAGTAGAAGACCTTGTTCCGCTGGTCGTACAAAGTCCGCCAGATCGTGCTGGCGATGTTCGGCTGCCCCGGGGTGGTGATTCCCAGCGGCACCGACACGCCGCGGATCACGCTGAAAACCGCCGCTACGCTCTTCCGCGGATCGTCCGTCGGCGCGATCGCCTTGATGTAGAACGACGCGCGGACGAAACGGTCGGCGGCCCGACTCGTGCCGGGGAGCATCGCCCGCCCGCCGATCTGCTCCCAGTACGTGTTCAAGGCCAGTTGCTGGTCGAAGATGGGTGAGTTGGTCATCACCTGATAGTCGCGTCCGTGGTGGATACGCAGCTTGCCGCCGACGTACTCGAAGATCGCCGAATCGCCGGTGCGGTCCGACAGCGACAGGTGCCCTTGGCCCGCGACGCCGTTGGGCAGCACCGGGGCGATGATGGCAAAGGGCTCTTGGCGCAGCGCGTCGACCGCTTCGGCCACGGTGGCGAAATGGTCCAGTACATATTGCGCCCAGGCGGCAATCGACAGCGTCGGCTGCTGGCGGTCGGGCTTGCCGTAGTCGGATTCCACCAGGTACAGGACGTCGGCCACCAGGCCCTTCTCATTCATGCCGTCCACGGTGCTGACTCCATAGAACGCACAGACGACGCTGCCGTACTTGCTGGTCCAGGCGATCGACCGCGGCCCGGCGGCCCCGTCGCGACGGATGCCGCGCGGGAAGCTATAGAGGTCCGTGCCCGGATCCTCGGCCCAGTCCATCGAGCGGGCGACGACCACGGTTTCCTGCGGCCCGCGATAGAGGCAACGCGTACAGGCATCGGCGACCGTCGGCGTCAGCGCCGAGCAGGCGACCGCCACCAGGGCGGCGAGAACAGATGCGAGGAGTCGATTCATGGATCACCTTCTTTGCGAGGGTTCATTTCCGCGCGACCTCAGCCACGTCGTTCAGAGCATGGAGAAGTCCGGGCGTTTCAACGATCGAACGCCGCAGTTTGCTGAAATGTACTGCGCCGTTTGCCGTCGCGTCTCAAGAAGGAATGGCCGCCGGTCCGATCGTGGCGAGGCGTACCACACGACGCCCGCGAAGGTGACAAAACGACACGGTCGTCGCGAAAAGTGCGACACGTGGCCGGTCGTTCTTGGATTGGTGGGCTGGTACCACTAGCTCTGCCAGTGTTTTTGGCGATAGGAAGGCACTGGCAGAGCCAGCGACACCCAGCCCACGACGGCAGACGTAGAACGTAGGTCAGGCACCCCGTGCCCGACGATCGGCTGGCAAGGGCCGCCGGGGCGCGGGGTGTCTCAGACCGCCCTCACCCCCGGAGAACAGCAAAGTCGACGCGAAGGGTGTCTCAGGCCGCCCTCACCCCCGGCCCCTCTCCCGCGAGCGGGAGAGGGGAGGAAGACGGGCCGCCCTCATCCCTCATCCCTTATCCCTCATCCCTCGCCCCTCATTCTTCATCCCTCGTCCCTCATTCTTCATCCCTCGTCCCTCATTCTTCATCCCTCATCCCTCATTCTTCATCCCTCATCCTTTCCCCCTCACATGCTCTCGACGGTCGCGCTCTCGCTGCTGGCCGCTTGCAGTTCCGCCAGCGCCCCCATGCCGTGATCGAGGAAACCGCAAAGCTGCCGGGCTCGCACCGGATGCTGCAAGGCACGAACCGCCTTGGTCTCGATCTGACGCACGCGCTCCCGCGTGACCGAGAAAATCTTGCCCACCTCTTCCAGCGTGTAGGCGTAGCCGTCGGCCAGGCCGTAGCGGAGGCGGATGATCTCGCGTTCGCGATAGTCGAGCCCTTCGAGCACATCGGCGATCCGCGCCTTGAGCAACTCGTTGTTCATCTCCAAGAGCGGATCGTCCTCGCGGTAGTCTTGCAGGAACTCGCCGAAATAGGTGTCGTCGTGGTCGCCCACGGGCTGGTCCAGCGACAGCGGCTGGCGGCTCATCCGCATCACGTTGGCGGCGTCGGCGGGCGACATGCCGGCGGCCTCGGCCGTTTGCTCGGTGGTCGGCTCGGCCTCGTTCTCCTGCAACAGATCGCGATGGATGCCTCGCACGCGGCTCATGGTCTCGATCATGTGGACCGGCACGCGAATGGTGCGGCTCTGATCGGCGATGGCGCGGGTGATGGCTTGCCGGATCCACCAGGTCGCATAGGTGGAGAACTTGTAGCCCCGGGCGTGTTCGAACTTGTCGACCGCCCGCATCAGGCCCGTGTTGCCTTCCTGAATCAGATCGAGGAAACTCAGGCCGCGGTTGCGATAGCGTTTGGCGATGGAGACCACCAGCCGCAGGTTGCCGGCGGAGAGGTCGCGTTTGGCGCCCTCGTACTCGTGGGCCAGCGTGGCGCCCTGGGCGATGCGGCGGCCGAGCGTGGCCGGGCTTTCCAGCGTGACCCGCATCAAGTAGCACAACTCCTTGCGCAGCTCGCCGCGGCGGGCGGCCGCTTCGCCGCGACGCCCCAGTTCGGCCATCTGGCGGCGGAGGTCGTTCATGCGCTGGGAAATCTGCTTCAACTTCTCCAGGGCCGGTTGCAGACGTTGCGTCCGCAGACCGAGTTCTTCCACCAGCCGCACGGCCCGGCCGCGGCGGCACGCCAGCCGCCGCCAGGCCTGGCGGCGCAGCTTCCGCGGCTGGTGCTTGTTGATGGCCAGGATGAAGTCCTGACGGTTGCGACGCATCAGGTGCTGCAAGGTGCGGAGGTTCGGCTCCAGCAGCTTCAACAGCCGCCGCTTCTCGCGGAGATTGATCACCGAGACTTCCATCGTGCGGTCCAGCCGCGATTTGCCGTCGCGAATGCTCTCCAACATGCCGATGGCCGACTGCAACATGTAATCGGTGGCCAGCATCTGGTGACGATAGTGCCGCCGGCTGCGCTCGATGTGTCGGGCCGAAGTCATCTCCTCTTCGCGGCTGAGCATGGGAATGCCGCCCATCTGCATCAAGTAGATGCGGATCGGGTCGTCGATCTGGTCGTCGTTGCCGGTCTGCTCGTCCTCGCCGGTCTCTTTCAACTCCGCGTCCAGAGCGTCCTCATCTTCGTCCTCGGCATCCGCATCGTGCAGCGGCTCGTCGAACAACTGGCTGCGGTCGGTCTCGAAGGCCTCCTCGGGCAGCATCTCGTCGGTCATCGATTCCGGGCCGCGGCGGCCCGCACTGGGACGCCCGCTGCGGGTAGTCGGCTTACGGGCGGTTTTCTTCGCGGCGATCAGCTTGCGAGCGGTTTTCGACACGGCAGACTCCTCGAAAGAGCAACGGAAAAGGCCAGAAGTGGCGTCGAAGCGTGACGATCTGGAGAAAAGCACTTCGGGTGCCAAAGCCGGCTCTTGCTCCGGGCAGCAATCGCAAGTCATTGCTGCATAGTCACTTATGACGCAAGGCCGGTTATGCCCGCACGCCGTTGCGAGGTCCCGTGTTGCTTCCGTTCACCATCGCCGTACAACGGGCGTTGCGATTGCGAATCATCGCGTGCCGCGGTCAAAGGGGACAGTCCCATTTTTGTAGCCTCGTGCCACAAAAATCGGGACAGTCCCCCGGCATGCCCAGCAGGGCGCCAGAACGCGGAGCCGCCCGCTGCGGATCGGTCCGGGCGTCGGCCATGCCGGTGACGTGCGCTTGCAAGCCGGTCGTGATGCCGGCCAAGAAGAACAGCAAGACACTATTCATCGACAGATAACTGATCTCGTGGAACGAGGCCAGGCAGCAGTACAGCCCCAGCGCTCCCAAGGTCAGGGCCGCCTGGTTGCGGATCCAATCGGGCAGGTCGGCACGGCGGGCCAAGCGCCACGCCGACCGGGCCCACGTCGCCAGAATGGCCACGTAGAGGGCCAGTCCCGTCAGGCCGGTCTCGGTCAAAAGGCTCAAGAACGTGTTGTGATGCACGCACTCGCGGGTCGCTTCCAGGTCCAGCGTGGTGGAACGGTCGGCCAAATAGGCCAGTTTCGCCCGCGGATACTGATCGAAACCGAAGCCCAACAACGGCCGGTCCAGGAACATCTTCCACGACACATAGGCGATTTCGCCGCGCAGTTCCACGCTTTTTCCGGCATACGAGCCGGGCAATTCGCGCTGGAAACTGACCATGCTGTCCATCCGCGTCAGGGCCAGCAGCAGGCTGGCCGAGAGCAGGCCGCCCAAGACGAGCGAGCGCCAACCGCCGTGCAGCGTGAGCGCCAGGACCAAAAACACTCCCAGCCCGGTCCCCATCCACACGCTCCGCGTGTAGCTGCCATACAGGGCGGCCAGTATCACCGGCACCGAGGTCATCAGCAGCAGGCGTCCCAGCCGGCCGAAGCGCCCTTGCCATACCCAGACCGCCAGCAGGCCGACGCCCGTGTACATGCCGAAGCTGACCGCGTGGACCATCGGCCCGCGGGCGCGGCCGAAATGCAGGCCCACCGCGGGATCGGCGATGTGCGAGGGAAAAACGGCCCACCACTGCCCCGTGATCTCCAAAACGCCCGTAATGCCCAGGTAGATGCCCAAACCGGCCAACACGCCGTGAATCATCTCGATGCGTGTACGATCCAAGGGGATCTGCCGGGCGATCCAGTAGACGAGGCAGGGAATCAGGTAGCCGCCCACTAGCCGTAGCGGCAGCATTTTCGGATCGGCCGGCAACGCGCCCCAAAACGTGCTGGCCAGCAACAGGCCGAGAAAAACGGCCAGCAGCAGATCGATCCGCTGGGGCGGGCGCCGCTCGGTTCGCCCCAGGCCGCGCTGCACGAGGTAGGCGATCACCAGCGCCAGCAGCACCAGCCGATCGAGCGTCAGTGGCAGCGGGCCCCAAGCGAAGTGGCAGAATTCGTAGCCGAAACAGGCCGTCGCCAGCAAGTACGCCAGACAACCGCCCACCAACGAGCCGCGTAGCAGGAAGATCGCCCCCCAGACCAACGCGACCAGAGCGACGGTGCAATAGATGGCTGGCATGGCGGTGGGTACGCGGTGGATTGGAGAGTTGGACTCGTGGCCTGGGAACCCTGTAGGGAACGCCCTCGGTGGTGTTCCGGGCGTTGCCGACAAAACGGAACGCCACCGAGGGCGTTCCCTACGGGGTTCACGCAACTTGCGTCAAATCTTACTGCCGCAGAGCTTTTGCAATGCCTCTTTCAAAGATAGGTTGCCGTTGCACGAAAACGCGCGGGTCGGGGGCTCGACCAGGTCGCTTTCCGCAACCGGCGGCACGGCCGCTGCTTCGGCGACTCGGCGCGGTTGTGCCGGTTGTACCGTGAGGAACACCAGGCCGAAGCCGGCCAACAGGCCGCCGGCCATCCCGGCCAACACGATCATGGCCCGGCTGGTGCTAACGGGCCGCACGCCGGCGTCGGGGACGTCGATGCAACTGAGCAGGCTGGCGGCCTTGGCGCCGGCCTGGGTGGCGTGGGCTTCGGCCAGGTTCTGCTCGGCCCGCTCCAGCAGCCGCGTGCGGCTGGTGGTTTCGGCCACTTGGTTGGAATAGCTGGCACGCAGTTCGGCCAAGCGGCTCAGCCGTCCGCTGGCCTGGGCTAGTTGGGTCTCCAGCATGGCAATCCGCTCGCCGTTCAAGTGCAATTCCCCTTCGACGCCGCGGAGGGCAATGGCCAGCTCGTCGTGCAGTTGGTGGCCGATCTCTTCCTCAGCCTGTTTGGACGACTGTACCAGGGGATGGGCGGCCGACATGCGGCCTTCCAGGCCGGCCGTGTGGAGTTGGGCGTCCAACAGGCCGTCTTTGAGCCGCCGCAACGCCGGTTGCGATTCCAGCAAGCGATTGGACGTGGCCAGCAGTTTGCCCGGATCTTCCGCGGCCGCCTTCAAAAGTCCCAATAGTTGTGCGTTGGCCTGTTCCGCACTGCGGGCCTGGCGCAGTTCGCTCTCGATCTCGGTCGCCGTGCGGCGAATGGCGCTGTCGCCGGAGGTCGCATCGTTCAACACCCGCAACTCGGCCAAGTCGGCGCCCACGGCCTTTTCGGTCTTGCTCAGGCTGGCGAGCGACTCGTCGCGATTGGCCTTGGAGAGGTTCACCGTCTTGGTCAATTCCTCGATCATGCTTTGCGCTTTCAGATCGCGGAGTTGTTGG
>CAYYBU010000048.1:0-10232 GCA_964469945.1 uncultured Planctomycetaceae bacterium | reverse complement strand
ACCGCGGGATTGTAGATCGAGAACTTCTCGGCCTTCACGTCGCCGTTGAGGATGGGCAACATGGCCGACTCATGCCGGGCAAGCGTGACCGGGGTGCGGATCGCATACTGGAAAAGCTCGCCGATGTTGCCGGCGGTGGCCGCCGACTCGACGCCCTCGCCGCCAAAGTTCATGGGCTCGGGGACAGCCGCCTTGGCGGGCGCCCCGGCGGCCCTGCGCATCATGGCCATCGGCGCTGCGGCCAGGGCCTGCTGTCGATTCATCCCACCCACATCGGCCATGCGGCGAAACTCCATGTCGCGCTTCGCCAGGTCCTGCTCGTAGGTTTGCGGGCCCAACGAGCTGAACAGTTCCAGATGGGCCTCGGGCCGCGGGATATAGGTCGGCTGGTAGAGGTCCATAGTGAAGGAAATCGGCCGGCCGCTCACCAGCGACAGCCGCACGTCGTTCCAGTCCTCCTCGCTGGGGTTTTCCACGATCGCCCAACCCTGGAGGAAAGGCTTCTTCTCGTCGCTCAGCACCAGGCGGTAACTGACCTTCCAGATGGGCGTTTCCTCGATGTAGCCCACGCGGACGCGACGCAGGCCCTCGCCGCGGAAATCGAGCGCGACGGTCTTTTTATCGGTCTCGTGGGCGGTGGCCAGCACGCCCAGGGCCTTGTGCAACTCGGCGTCCAGCTTGGGATTCAACAGGCGGATCGAGCCGGCGCTCTCCAGGACCACGCTCCGCAGGCCGCCATCGGTGGCCAGATTCATGACGGTCTGATCGATGAAGTGGTCCTTGCCGACTTCCGCCCGGTGCGTTTCGATGCTGACGATCGAGCCCACGATCTTGTTGGGGGCCGCGGTTTCGACCTTCTCGCCGCGAATTTGCTCCAAGAGTTGGGCCAGATTCGGATTGCCGTTGAGGTTGATGGCGAAGCTGGAGAGGCGTTTGTCCAAGGGGTCGTTGGAGCCGTAGCCGACGGTAGAGATGTGCCCGCCGTCGAAGTCCTGCACGACCATGCTCTTCAACAGGTCGTTGATGTCCTTGACTTTGAACTTGAGGTCGGCCTTGGCATTGTCGGTCACCTGGCCGTCATGTTCGAAGAAGCCCACGCCGGAGCTGAAAAGCACGACCCGCTTCAGCGGCAAGTTGGCCGTGCCCTGTTTGTCGGTGGCCGGCTTTTCCTCGTTGGGCACGGCGTCGGCGGCGGGCTTTTCTTTGTCGGCGACCGGCTTGGCCTGGCCACCCGCATCGGTTGCGGCCAGGGCGTTGGGAATCGGTGGCTGCGAGGTCATGCAGGCGGCCGTGGCTAGCAGGGCCACGAGCACGGCAACTCCAGCGAGGGGGTAGAGGTGGGACTTGGTGTGACTGGACATGCGAAGACTCCTAGCGTGAGATTGGGTGCTAACGCAGAGGCGGAATTTACGCCATCGCTCAATTCTACCTCCTTGGACGCGTTTCGGGATGGGGAAGTTCCTGCATCAAGATACCCTCCCGGCGATTGCGGTTTCGCAGCACCGACCTTCAGGGGGAACCGTTGGCTGCTTGTCGGCAATCCCCGAGCCGAGTACGATGACGCTGCTTGCCTGCCGGGAGGATCGGCATTTTCGCCACATTCAAAACGACGGCCCCGTTTACGGAGGAATGCCATGAATATCGTATCCGGCACACGGGGACTGTCCCGATTTTTGTGGCAGGAGGCCACGAAAATGGGACTGTCCCCCTCGGCCGCGCGGTTGGCCGGAGTGTGCCGGATACTGCTAGTTTCCGCGGTTGCTGGCTGCCTATTGGGCACCGCGTCGGCGGCGACGCTGAAGGTCGGACCGGGAGAGAAATTCGCCCGGCCTTCCGCGGCGTTTCAGGCCGCCCGCGATGGCGACGTGATCGAGATCAATGCGGCCGGCGTCTATGGCGGCGACGTAGGCACGATCCGCGCCAACCGGCTCATCGTGCGCGGCGTCGGCCGCGGGCGGGTCAAGCTTCCCGCCCAGGGCCACAATGCGGGCGGCAAGGCCATCTGGGTGATCGCCGGCAACGATGTTACCGTGGAGAATATCGAATTTTCCGGCGCCCGCGTGCCCGATCGTAACGGTGCTGGGCTGCGGCCGGAAGGCAAGAACCTGACCGTTCGGAACTGCCGCTTCTACGACTGCGAGAACGGTATTCTCGGCGGCGCCGGGGAGATCCTGATTGAGTATTGCGCGTTCGACCACTGCGGCCCGGTGGCCAATCCGGCCACGCATTCCTTGTACATCAGCGATCGCTGCAGCCGGCTGATTTTTCGTTACAACTATTCGACCTTCACGCTGGAAGGGCATTTGCTGAAGACGCGGGCCAAGGAGAGTTGGGTGCTCTACAACCGTCTGACCGACGAGCTGGGGCGCGGCAGCGCGGTGGCCGACTTTCCCAACGGCGGCTTGGTGGTGCTGGTGGGCAACATTCTGCATAAAGGCGCCCATTCGCAGAATAATCGCGTCATTGCCTACGGCATGGAGGGGATCAAGCACCAGCGCAACGCCCTGTACGTGGTCAACAACACGATGCTCTACGAGAACCGGCACCCGTCGCCATCGTGGTTCGTGCGCGTGGAGAAGGCCCCGGCCGATTTCACGGCGGTTGTCCGCAATAACCTTTGCATCGGCAACATTCCGCTGAGCAACAGCCCCCGGGTCGATGCGGCCGGCAACGTGCTGGTGAAGACGGCCGCGGCCGCCGGGGTGGTCGATGCGGCCCGCTATGATTTCCACCTCGTGGCCGGCTCGCCGTGCATCGACGCAGGCGTGGCTGCCGGCAGGCTGCCCGGTTTCGACCTGACGCCGAAGTTCCAGTACGTTCATCCGTGCCGGAAAGAGCCGCGGCCGGTGGTGGGCCGGCTGGACGCGGGGGCTTTCGAGTACACACCGCCGGGAAGGTAGGCCACAGGGAACGGAGCCACAGAGGACACAGAGAGCACAGAGAATACAGAGCGGGGGGAGAAAGGGGTGCGACCGCAGAATTCCCCTTCTTCTTTTCTTTCCTTCCTTCCGTCCTTTTACTTTACTCTGTGTCCTCTGTGATCTCTGTGGCTTTTCGTTTCCGTGTTTCATCCGTGGCTAAGTTGCCTACTGCCGCCAAAGTTTGCCCAGCCAATTTCGTCACCCAGGATTCCTGCTGGCCGGCATGTGGCAAATGCCTTCTTGGCTTGCTCTTGGCCGGCCGTGGTGTATGGTTTTCACGCTGGAACTGGCCGCGTGGAATCGAGGATCGCAAAGGTGCCCCGCATTGCCGTGACATTCGCCTGGCTCGGTGTGATCGCCGGCGCCGTGGCGCTGAATATGGTGCGTTATCCGGTCGTGTCGGAAATGGCGCGCGGCGCGTATGCGCCGGAACCGGCGGCACAACCCACGGCGCCGGCGCAAGCGGCGGAGAAATCCGCGCCGGAATTACCGGCCGTCCCGAAAATGGAACGCAACGATCGGTCGGGCCATCAAGGGGACAGTCCCATTTTCGGCGCGGCCCGCGGAGACGTCGAACGAAAATTGGAACCGTCGCCGGACAAGCCGCTGCCCGTTGCGCCCGTGGAAAGCCAGCAAGCAACGGTGCGGGGACAGGCGATAGGGGACAAAGAGCAGCCCAACCGTTCTCCGCAGCAGGCGGTTTCCGCGCCGGCGATGGAGCCGGTGCCGCAGCCCGAACCGGCATCCGCGTTCGTCGATGCGGCCGATCTGGGCAACGGCGTGCGTCGCCTGCCGGCCGTCGACCAGGCCGGGGCGGCCAGCGCGACCGTCGCACCGCCGCCCGGCATGGGCCAGCAAGATTGGTGAGCAGCGTTCGTCAAACGGCGTCGGCGGCCTGCTGGGCGATCACGTCGCGAAAACTCAGCCAAGCGGTCCGCGCGCTGAGGCAAACTTGCCGGAAGACCTCGGGACGGGAGACGCCGGCCAGCCGGAAAACCTCGTTGCCGGCTTGGCGAAAGACCAGGTCGCCCGCATGGAGCCAATCCTGTCCGGGCCGGACGTCGACCTCGATCGTGTCGAACTGATCCAGTCCGATGGCGCGGTCCTCGACGGCGCCGAGGCCTTTTTGGACGATGATCCGCCGGTTGCTCAAGCAGTAGCGGCGGCAGAAGCCGGGGAGCAATTGCCAAGCGAAGACGGCCAGACTGACGGGAATCGTGGCCAAGGCCAGCAGCTTGCCGAGGGTGAAGAAACTCCATCCCAACTTCAGGCCCGAGAGGCGGCCGACCCAGCGTCCCACGCGATAGGCGCCGATGGTCGGCCAGACGGTCATGATGGTCATTTCGGCAATGTCCATGGTCACAAAAAGGCTCGATTTTTCCCGGTGGCTGTTATTGTAACGATCCCCGGCGAGGGCGTCAAATCCCGGAGCCCGCGCAGGGCGTGGGGCCAAGTTTTCGTGTAGGGAACGCCCTCCGTGGCGTTCCGCTGTGGTGACGCCCGGAACGCCACGGAGGGCGTTCCCTACAGACTCCCGGGACGAAGTCAGGCGCGGGCCGAAGGGTTGAAGAAGATCGCCCGTTCGGATACCTTACGGATGGGAGTATACTATGGCCAAGCGAACTAACCGAGAGCTAACACGCCGGAAACGGGCGGGCGCGGCGGCGTTGGTCTGCCTGCTGCTGGCGGCGAGCGTCGCGCGGGCGGCCGACGGTCGCCTGGAAAAAGCCGGCAAACTGCTCCTCGGGGGCAAATATGCCGAGGCCGTGGAAATCTACGCGCCCCTGGCGGCCAAGATGCCGGCAGCGGCCTTGGGGCTCGCCCGCTGCCAGGAGGAGCAGGGCAAGGCGGCCGAGGCTGTTCGCACGCTGGAGCCACTGGCCGAGCGGCGGGCCGATTTGCTGGCGGAGTTGGCGCGGCTGGCCTTCGCGCGCGGCGATGGAAAAGAAGCCAAGCGGCGGGCCGACGCCGCGGTCCGCCTCGATGGCGACCAGTTGCTGGCCCGCTGGATCCTGGCCGAAGTGGACCGGACCGCCGGCCGGCTGGTCGAGGCCGAGCGCGGCTACCATGGGCTCGTCGATTATTACAACGACCACGACATCCACCAGGCCGAATCGCTGCGTTGGATCGCCCTGGCCGCCGCGCAATATGCCCGTTGGAACGCACTGTCCGACCAGTTCCATTTCCTGGTCAACGAGTTGTACCCCGAGGCGTTGAAACTCGATGCGGCCTACTGGCCGGCGCATTTCGAGGCGGGCATGCTCTTTCTGGAAAAATACAACGAGGCCGACGCGGCCAAGGAGTTCGCCGCCGCCTTGGAATGCAATCCCCAGGCCGCCGAAGTCCATGCGGCCCTGGCCGTGCTGGCGCTGGAGAACCACAAGATCGAGCAGGCCGAGGCTTCGCTGCGGCGGGCGCTGGAGATCAATCCGCGGCTGCTGCCCGCCTGGCAGGCGAAGGCCGACCTGAGCTGGGCCGAGTACGAGCCGCGCGAGACGCTGCGACTGCTGGAAACGAAGGTCGTGCCGCTGAATCCGGTCGACGAAGAAACGCTCGGCCGGGTGGCGGCCTGCTATGTGCTCTTGGAGGATCCGCGTTTGCCACGATTGTTGGACGAGGTCACCGGCCGCAACCGTCACGCCGGCGAGTTCTTCTACACGCTCGCGCAGATGTTGGAAGAGCGCAACCGGCAGGCTGACGCCGAGCACTACTTCCGCGAGGCGCTGCGCGTGATGCCCAAGCAGGTCGGCCCGCAGGCCGATCTGGGGCTGCTTTACATGAGCGAGGGCCGCGAAAAGGAGGCGAAAAAACTCCTCGACAAAGCCTTCCAGTCCGATCCTTTTCACCTCCGCGTGAAGAACACCCTGGAGGTGCTCGACGTGCTGGATACGATGAAGACCACCTCCGGCGCGCATTGCGTGGTGAAGTTCGACGGCAAGGCCGATCCGTGGCTGGCCCGCTACGTGGTGCGGCACGTCGAGACCGTTTATCCGGAGTTGTGCAAGCTCTTCGGCTACCAGCCGCCGGAGCGGCCGCTGATCGAGATCTTCAACCGTGCCGAGGGGCTCGACGGCCATCAATGGTTCAGCGCGCGGATGGTCGGCCTGCCCTATCTGGATACCGTGGCGGCCAGCACGGGCCGCATCGTGGCCATGGTCTCGCCGAACGAAGGCGGCGCGACGCCGCAATTCAATTGGGCCCGGGTGTTGAAGCACGAACTGGTCCACGTCGTCACCTTGCAGCAGACGAATTTCAACATCCCGCATTGGTTCACCGAGGGCCTGGCGGTCTGGTGCGAGGGCTATCCGCGGCCACAACTGTGGAACGCGATGCTGGTGGATCGGGTGCCGCGGGGAAAGGTTTTCGATCTGGCGACGCTGAATTTCGGCTTCACCCGCCCGGAGAGCGGCGAGCAGAAGCAGATGGCCTACTGCCAGGCGGAGCTTTACGTGGAATACATGCTGGCGCGCGGCGGCATCGACAGTTTGCGGAAAATGCTCGCCGCCTATACCGCCAACCGTACCACCGGCCAGGCCATCCGCGAGGCCTTCGGCGTTTCGCTGGAGGAGTTCGAGCGCGGCTACCTGGCCTACGTGCAGCACGTGACCGCCGCCTTGCAGGCGATGAAGCAGCCATCGCGGGCGAGCTTTGCCGAATTGCTCAAGTCGCAGCGCGACCATCCCGGCGATGCCGATGCGGCGGCCGAGTTGGCCTATGCCCAGCTTCGCCGCGATGCCGCCAAGGACGCGGGGGAACTGGCCGAGAAGGCCCTCAAGCTGCGGCCCAAGCATCCGCTGGCCACCTACGTGGCGGCACGGCTGCGGCTGGAGCAGGGCAAGACCGACGAGGCCGTGGCGATGCTGGACGGCTGCCTGGTGCGGCGGTCGCCCGAGCCCTTGTCGCTGAACCTTTTGGCCGGCTTGAAGTTGAAGGCCAAGCAGTATGACGCGGCGGCCGAACTGTATGCTTTTGGCCAGCGGCTGGAGCCGAGCAATCCGAAGTGGACCAACGCGCTGGCCCGGGTGTATCTGCTGGCGGAGAAGCGGCAGGCGTTGGCCGAGACGCTGACGCGGCTTGCCGGGGTCGATTCCGACGACGTGGCGGCGCGAAAAAAACTGGCGGAAATGGCCCTCCAGCGGCGGGATTACGCGGCCGCGGCCCAATGGGCGAACCAAGCACTGGAAATCGACGTACAGGATGGGGAAATTCATCGCTTGCTGGCGGAGGCCCTGGTGGGCCGCCAAAAGTACGAGACGGCCGTGGAAGAATACGAGATCGCCGTGGCCTTGGATCCGTCGCATTTGCAGCAGCGTTTTGCCTTGGCCGACGCCTGCGTGCAAGCGAGACAGCCGGCCAAGGCCCGCGGCGTGCTGGAGGTCCTGTTGAAAAAGGCCCCCGATTATCCGGGCGCCGAGTTGTTGTTGGAGAGTGTGAAAGAGCGGTAGGGAACGCCCTCCGTGGCGTTCCGCTATGGTGACGCCCGGAACGCCACGGAGGGCGTTCCCTACAGGGCCCTGTAGGGTGGGACAAGCGGAGCGAAGGCCCACCAGAACCCGCGAAGGATTTCATTGAGAAGGGATGTCCTGCACCGTGAGCAAGAGCGACGTAACGCTGGCCGAGTTCCAGCAATTGATCCGGCAGATGTACCTGGAAAAGGACCTCGCCCGCGGCATCGACGGCACCTTCATGTGGCTGATGGAAGAGATCGGCGAACTGGCCACCGCGCTGCGCAACGGCACGCAGGAAGAACGCAGCGGCGAGTTTGCCGACGTGCTGGCCTGGCTGGCCACGATCGCCAACGTGGCCGGCATCGACCTGAGCAAGGCCATCCTGGAGAAATATGGGACCGGCTGCCCGGGCTGCGGCCTGTTGGTCTGCACCTGCCCGGATGCGGAAAAGCCATGAGGCGCCAGATCGGCTTTCTGCTGGCGGCGGTGCTCTTGTCGGCGGCCGCGGCGCGCGCCGACCAGGGGCAGCCGCCCACGCTGCTGGGCGTGCGCGTGGGCTTTGGCGACTGCTACAAGGCCGGCTTGTGGACGCCGGTGGAAGTGACGTTGTGCGGCGGCCGCGAAGCCCTCAGCGGCCGGCTCCGCTTGACGGTGCCCGACGGCGAGGGCGCTGCCAGCCGAGTGGTCAGTCCGGCGGAACGGCCCATCGCCCTTCGGCCCGGCCGGGAGACGACGGCCCGCTTGTGTGTGCGCTTTGGCCGCGTGAGCAGCCCGCTGCTGGCCGAGTTCCTCGTAGACGACCGCGTCGTGGTCCGGAAGACCTACGAAGCGTCCACCGTGGCCAACGCGGATCACTTCGCCAAGGCCATCCAGTCGCGGCCATTGATCGTCTGCATAGGGGATGTGGCCAAGACCGTGGAAGAAGCGGCCATGCTGGGCGGCGCCGAGCCCGAGCGGCGGGCGGCGGTAGGGTGGCTGGACGACCCGCGGCACTTGCCGGACCAGTGGTACGGTTACGAAGGCGTCGATGCCCTCGTGCTTTCCACGAGCAAGGCGGAACGCTACGCGACACTGGCCCCCGAAAGTCCGCAGATGGAAGCCCTGGAGCAATGGGTGCGGATGGGCGGCAAACTGGTATTCTGCGCCGGCGCGCAGGCGGCCCGGACGCTCGATAAGGATTCGCCTTGGGCCCGCTTCGCCCCCGGCCGTTTTCAAGAGATGGTGTCGCTGCGGCAGACCGGCGCGCTGGAGACGTTTGCCGGCAGCGCGATTCCCATTCCGCAAGCCGCACGCGGCGAAGCGCCGCTGCGCGTGCCGCGGCTGGCCGGCGTCGAGGGGCTGATCGAAGCCCGCGAAGCCGACCTGCCGCTGGTGGTCCGCACCGCGCGTGGCTTTGGCCAGATCGTGTTTCTGGCCGGCGATCTCGACGGGCCGCCGTTGGCTTCGTGGCCGGACCAGTCGCGGTTGGTTGCCCGGCTGTTGGGCTTGCCCACCAGCCGCACCGCGGACGAGGAGCAGCGCAGCGGCGGCATGTGGTTCGGCTATGCCGACATGGCCGGCCAGTTGCGCAGCGCCCTGGACCAGTTCGCCGGCGTGCGGCTGGTGCCGTTCTGGCTGGTCGCCACGCTGGTGGTCGTCTATATCCTCCTCATCGGACCGGTTGACTATTTTTTCCTCCGCAAGGTCGTCGGCCGCATGCAGTGGACTTGGCTCACCTTTCCGGCCATCGTGCTGGTCTTTAGCGCCGCCGCCTACGTGCTGGCCTATCGCCTCAAGGGCAATGAACTTCGCGTGAACCAGATCGACCTGATCGACGTGGATATGGCTTCGGGCCAGGTGCGCGGCACGAGCTGGATGAATCTCTTCAGCCCGACAACCCGTTCGTTCGAGCTCTCGGTGCAGCCTGGGGTTCGCCCGGGCAAGCCGGCTCCTGATGCACGAGCGTCCGTGCTAATGGCCTGGCTGGGGCTGCCGGGCAAGGGGCTCGGGGGCATGGACCCGCAAACCGCGAGCCCGGTGACGTGGCGCGATCCCTACGACTTCTCCCCCGCCCTGAACGCCATGCGGGGCCTGCCCATCCAGGTCTGGTCCAGCCGCAGCCTGACGGCCCGGTGGTGCGACACGATCGTGGCCGGCGACGCTGGATCGAAACTGGCCGACGACGAACAAGGGCTGTCGGGGACGGTCGTCAACGAGTCGCCGCTGCCGCTGTCGAAGTGCATTTTGGCCTACGACCGCTGGGTCTATGAACTGGATACGCTCGCGCCGGGCCAGTCCATCGAGCTAAGCGACACTCTGCGACGTAGCGATCTGCGGACCTTCTTGACCGGGCGACGACTGGTCGAGGGCGTCGATGCCAAATACGTGCAGGAAACGGCCGTCTACGATCAGGCCAGCACCGACGCCGCCTACGTGCTGCGGATGATGATGTTCTACGAGGCGGCCGGCGGGCAGCGCTATACCGGCCTGACCAACGACTACCAGCAGTTCGTCGATGGCAGCGAATTGCTCACCAGCGGCCGCGCCGTGCTGGTCGGCCAGGCCGCCGACGCCGAGCCCGCGGGCCGCGGCGCCGCCGAGTTGCGCAACGACGGCCGGCCCATCGGCGACGGGCCTCAAGATCGCCATGCCGTTTTCTACCGCTTCGTATTGCCGGTGAAGAAGAGCAATTAGATGATCAAGATCCAAGACCTCACCAAGGCCTACGGCGATTTGCACGCCATTGACAACCTCTCGCTGGAGTTGAACGAGGGCGACTTGTTCGGCTTCATCGGTCCCAACGGCGCGGGCAAGACCACCACGATGCGCATCCTGGCCACGCTCTTGCAGCCCACCTGGGGCGAAGCCAGCGTCTGCGGCTACT
>CAYYBU010000047.1:0-10281 GCA_964469945.1 uncultured Planctomycetaceae bacterium | reverse complement strand
TGGGGGCGGGCAAGGTCCTCTTTCACGCCACCGACGAGACCTGGCGCTGGCGGCGCCGCGTCGGCGACGTCTTCTTCGCCCGCTACTGGATCCAGACCATCCGCTACCTCAGCCGCTCGAAGCTTTCCGACGGCCAGCGTTCCGCCGAGTTGACCGCCGACCGCCGCGAGTATCATCCGGGCGAGCCGGTGCGGTTGCGGGTGCGGTTCGCCGACGAGCGGCTGGCGCCGGCCGACGACCACGGCGTGACGGTCGTCTTGGAAAACCAGGGACACAAGACCCAGCGGGTGCAACTCCATCGCATCGAGGCCGGCCGTGGCATCTTCGAGGGCCTGTTGAGCCAGGCGGCCGTGGGCAACTACCATGCCTGGATCGCCGTGCCGGCCGTGGAGGGACGGGCGCCGGCCGCCGAGTTCGCGGTGGTGCCGCCGCCCGGCGAGTTCGCTCGCGTCCGCATGGATACGGCCGAGTTGCAGCAGGCGGCCCAGGAGAGCAAGGGCCGCCTCTACACGTTCCTGACCGCCAGCCGCCTGTTGGCGGATCTGCCGGAGGGACGCCCCGTGCCGATCGAGACGCTGCCGCCCAAGCCATTGTGGAACCGCTGGCCGGTGCTGCTGCTGTTCCTGGTGCTGCTGATCGGGGAATGGCTGCTGCGAAAACGCGGGGGAATGGTATAGAATTACTGTATAAGCCATGATGTCGCACTCGATTGACCGACGAATCGCTGCCTTGAGACGCCGCCAACGGCGACTGCTGCTGCTGTATGGCCTCAGCGCCGTGGCCGCGGCCGCGCTGGCGGTCGTGGTGCTGTTGGGGTTGGGCGATTTCCTCATCCGCTTCCAGGACCGCGGCGTCCGCATTATCGGCTGGCTGGCGGCCGTAGCGGCCTTGGGATGGACCGGCTATCGTTGCCTGGTGCTGCCGCTGGCGGCCCGCCTGCGCGACGTGGACCTGGCGCAGCGGCTGGAGCGGCATTTCCCCGGCCTGGACGACCGCCTCGTGAGCAGCGTGGAATTTCTCCGCCAGGCGGAAGACGATCCGCTGGCCGGGTCGGCCGCCCTGCGGCGGGCGGTCATCGCCCAGACCACAGCGGAGACGGAGCGGCTCGATTTCAGCGACGTGTTGGACCATGGTCCGCCGCGCCGCGCCGCCCTGGTGACGCTGGGGATCGGCCTGGTGGCGGCGATCCTCGTGCTGTTGGATCCGCCGGCCGCGCGCATCGCCGTGGCCCGGCTGGTCAACCCGTTCAGCGACGCGGCCTGGCCGCAAACGACGCACCTGGCCTTGCGCGAGCCGATCCGGCGCGTGGCCAAGGGGCAGGCGTTCGAGGTCGAGGCGATCGACTCTCGCGGCGTCCGTTTGCCGGCCGAAGTCCGCATTCATTATCGCTTCGACGCGCCCGGCGGCGCCGTCGCGGAAGAAAGCGAACGCATGCAACTGTTGGACCAGTCGAGCGTCGCCGTCGCCCGCCGCGATAACGTGATGCGGCCGTTCTCCTATTGGGTCGAAGGCGGCGACGATCGTTCCATGCGGCCGCTGGCCGTGCAACTGGTCGAGCCGCCCACGATCGACGCCCTGGGGGTCCGCCTGTTTCCGCCGGCCTACACGGGCTGGCCGGCAGAGACGGCCGAGCGGAACTTCCGTGCCCTGGTGGGGACGCGCGTACAAATGGAGGGCACGGTCACCAAGCCGTTGCGCGCGGCCACGCTCTGCTTCGAGGATGGCCGCCAGGTGGACGCCCGCGTGGGCGAGGATGGGCTGTCTTTCGTCGTTGGCGGCGGTACGGCCGGCAAGACGCCGCCGCTGCTGGTGGAGAAATCGGGCGCATACTGGTTCAAGCTGATCGATCGCGAGGGTCTCCGCGGCGGCCAGGAGGCACGTTGGGAAATCCGCGCCGTGGCCGATGCGCCGCCTTCGGTGGCCATCGAGCGGCCAACGTCCAACCTGTTCGTCACGCCGCGGGCCGTGGTGCCGTTGCGGATCGTGGCCAAGGACGACCTGGCGATCCAAGCGGTGACGCTGCTGTTTAGCCGCTCCGATCAACCGCAGGCGGCAGCCGTCGAGTTGCCGCTCGACCGCGGCCCGCCCCGGGTCGCCCCGCAGGCCGTCGGCGGGTTTTCCGGCGACGCCCGGCCCGCCGAGCCCCGCGTGATCCAATATCGCTGGGATATCGCCGCGCTCGGGTTGCCGCCGGGCAGCCAGGTGGCATTCCATGCCACGGCCGCGGACTACAAGCCGCAGACCGGCAAGAGCGAGCCGCGGCGGCTCACGGTCATCACCCCCGAGGAGCTTCAGGAACGCATCGCCGGCCGCCAAGAGTTGATCCGCGCCGAGTTGGACCGCGTGCTGAAGATGCAATGCGACGCCCGCCGCCAGGTCAAGGCGTTGGAAATCCGCCTCGCCGAACTGGGGCGCTTGGAGCAACTCGATTTGGACCACCTTCAGGCGGCCGAGCTCAACCAGCGGCAAGTGCGCCGCAACCTGACCAGCCGCATGGACGGCGTGCCCATGCACGTCCTCACCTTGCTCGACGACCTGGAAAACAACCGCATCGACAGCCCCGACATGCAACGGCGCATGCAGACGTTGTTGGCGGAGTGCCAGCGGCTGGATCGCGAGCACTTGCCATTGGTCGGCCGCGATCTGACTGCGGCCATCAAATCGGCGACCGTCCGGCTGCAAGAGCAAGCCAAGCCGGCGGCGGCGCGCGATGCGGCAACGGCCGCGCCGTTGGCCAGTGCGGGCGGCCATCAGGACGAGGTCGTCAAGGCGTTGGAGGGGATGCTGGGGCAATTGAATCGCTGGGACAGCTATCGCCGCTTCCATCGCGACATGGCCCAATTGCTTCGCGAGCAGGAGGATCTGGCGCGGCAGGTAGCCGAACTAGGGCGCCGCACGCTAACCAAGGAAGTTCGCGATCTGCCGCCGCAGGACGTGGCCGACTTGAAAGTACTGACCGAGGGGCAACTCGACCTGGCGCGGCGTCTGGACCGCATCGAGCAGGAGATGGACGCCGCCGGCGCCGATCTGCAGCAAAGCGATCCCTTGGCCGCCGAAACCGTGGCCGACGCCCTGGCCGAGGCGCGCCGGCTGGCCATCAGCGCGCAGATGCGCACGGTGGGCGGACGGCTGCCGGACAATCAAATCGGCCAGGTGACGGTGCAGCACAAGCAGATCCTGCAAGACCTGCAGGAGGTGCTCGACATTCTGGCCAACAAGCGCCAACCCGAGTTGGCGCGGCTGGTGAAGAAGCTTCGGGAAGCCGAAGCGGATTTGGCGGGCCTGGAACGCAAGCAGGCCGGCCTGCGAAAGAAAATGGCGGACGGGGCCAGCCAGCCCGATACGGCCAAACGCGCCCGCGAGTTGGAGCGACTCGCCCGGGAACAAGAGCAGTTGCAGCAGGAGACGCAACGCATGGCGCGACGACTGGAGCGGCTGCTGGCTGAGCAGGCCGGCCAACAGGCGCGGCAGGCGGCCGAGCAGATGGCGCACGCCGGCCAGGAAGCCGCCCAAGGCAACTGCGGCGCCGCCGGCCGACAGGCCGGCAAGGCGGAAAAATCCCTGGCCGACGCCCGCAGACAGTTGGCCCAACGGCGTTTTCAGGCCCAGGCGGAACTGGCCGTGGAACAGATGGCGCGGTTGGGAGACGCCCTGAAGCACGTCGAACGGCAGGAGCAGAACGTTTTGGACGAGACGCGACAAAGCGACCAGTTGCAGCAGGGCGAAGGGCGTTTCACGCGAGCCCAGGCGGCGAGCCTCCACGACCTCAGCCGGCTGCAACAGGCGCTCGGCACGGAGACCGCCCATCTGGCCGAGCAACAGCAACTAGCCGGGGCGGGCGCCTTCCACTTGGCGCTCTCGGCGGCAGGCGACGAGATGGGCCGTGCCGCCGAGGGGCTGGAGCAGCGGCAGACCGGCGCGGCCACGCAACAGGCCGAGCAGAACGCGTTGGCCCGCCTGGCCTTGGTCTTGGAAGCCCTCCAGCCGGACAAGCCCGCCAGTCCGCCCGCCGACGGCAGTTCGGGCGGCGGTACACCGGGGAACCAGGGCGCGCCGGGCGGCGTCCAAAACGTGGCCGAGTTGAAACTGTTGAAGCTCCTCGAGCAGGAGGTCCATCTCCGCACGCGCCAGTTGCAGGAAGCGGCCGGTCTGGGCAAGCCACTGGGCGACGCGCAGCGGCGGGAACTGGAAGCATTGGGTCAGCAGCAGGGCCGCCTGGCCGATCTGCTCATGCAGTTGCTCAAACCAGCCGCACAGAATCCCGAGGACGCGCCGCAAGAACCGAACGAGGATTCGCCATGACATTGCGTCTTTGCAGGTCTATTGACTGGAGTGTCGCAAATTGGGGACTGTCCCGATTTTTGTGGCAGGAGGCCACGAAAATGGGACTGTCCCCTTCGGTCGCACGATTGACACAGAAGACCGTACAGTCCCCAAATTGCCGGGAGAGCTTTGCAAATAGTCCCCCACTCCCGCTTGCCGCGCGCGGCAAGAAGGGAGAGGATAGGGATGAGGGGATGCCGGAAAAGACACGCAACATCAGAAGAAGACTTTGGCTCCGAGTTCCCCTTACCCTAACTTTCTCCCGGAGGGAGTGGGGACCTTGTCTCGGCGTTATGCAAGAGCCCAATACACGATCCCACGTAGTCTACGGAACTGCTGTTGTGCTGCTGGTGGCGCTGCTGGTCCCGGCCCTGGTTTGCGGCCAGGAGCCGCAGGGCCGCAACACGGATGAGCAACTGTTGAAGAAACTCGACGCCAATGCGGTGGACGACTACGACCACGCGCTGTTTGGCCCGGACAAGAAGAAAGGCCAGCAGCCGGCCAAGCCAGCGGATGCCGACAAAACCGATCCGCGGCGTCTCGAGCGCGAACTGGGCGAGGCAGCCGTCTCGGAGGACGTCGATCCGTTGCTGGGCATCGCCGAGCAGATGCGGGTGGTTCAGGGGCGCATGGTGAGCCATGACGCGGGGTCCGACACGCAGACCATGCAAAAGGAGATTATCGCGAAGATCGATCGGCTCCTCCAGCAGGCCCGCAAGGCGTGTCAGAAAAGCGCCTCGCAGTGCAATTCCCAGCAGACGGCGCCGCGGCAGTCCACGCCGCAACCTTCTCAGCCGCCGAAGCAGGACGGCGGGAAAGCGAAAGCCACCAACAGGCCGGCCAACGTGGCCAACGATCCGACGGCGACGAAAAAGCTGGGACGGATGAATGCCGAGCAGATACGGTCGATGCTTGCCAAGTTGCCCGGCTGGGGCGAACTGCCGGCCCGCGATCGCGAGCGGATGCTCGACGCGCCGCCGGAGGATTTCCTGCCCGAGTACCAAGAGATGATCGAAAACTACTATCGCCGGCTGTCGCAACCATCCGGCGACGAAACGCCCGGGGCGGAACCGGCCGGTGCAACCACGGAGCCGAACTGATGGGTTTCATGAAACGGGGTCTGGCAATTTTGCTGGCCTGCGTGCTCGCCGCCGCGGCCACCTGCGCCACGGCCGAGGAAAAGAATCCGGAAAAGCAGGCGGTGCAGATGATCGCGCCCGCCGCGCAGCACGCCATCGACAAGGGCCTGGCCTGGCTGGCCGGCCGGCAGAACGACGACGGTTCGTTCGGCTCGGGCGCCTATCGCAGCAACGTGGGCATATGCGGGCTGGCCGGCATGGCGCTGATGAGCGGCGGCAGCACGCCGGGCCGCGGCCCCTACGGCGAGCAGGTCAACCGCGCCGTCGATTACCTGCTGGCCAACGCCCAGCAGAGCGGCTTCATCACCGAAGCGGTGTCGACGACGCACGGCCCCATGTATGGGCACGGCTTCGCCACCACTTTTTTGGCCGAGTGCTACGGCATGTCGTTGCGGCCCGAACTGCGCGACAAGCTGGCCAAGGCGGTGAAACTCATCATCAACTCGCAGAACAAGGAGGGCGGCTGGCGCTACTACCCCATACGCGACGACGCCGACATCTCGGTGACCGTCTGCCAGGTGATGGCCCTGCGGGCGGCCCGCAACGCCGGACTGTTCGTGCCCAACGACGTCCGGGACCGGGCCGTCGCCTACGTCAAGAGTTGTCAGAACGCCGACGGGGGCTTCATGTACATGCACAGCAGTCCCGGCGAAAGCGATTTTCCCCGCTCGGCCGCCGCGGTGGTGGCGCTGAACAGCGCCGGCATCTATCACGATCGCGAGATCACCAAGGCGCTGGACTACCTGATGCAGTTTCTGCCCGCCGAGCGCCAGTCAACCCGCGGCAGCTACTACGAATATGGGCAATACTACGCCGTGCAGGCGATGTGGCAGGCCGGCGGCGACCGCTGGGCGCGCTGGTATCCAGCCATCCGCGACGAGTTGATCGCCCGCCAACAGCAGGATGGCTCGTGGGTGTCGGCTTCGATCTTTGGTTCCGAATACGCGACGGCCATGTCGATCATCGTCTTGCAAATGCCCGAGAACCAGTTGCCGATCTTCCAACGCTGAAGGACAATGGGCTATATGCGAGCAATTGCCGTCGCAAGAAAGTATCCGGCACACTCCGTGTGCCGTTGGCCAGCGGCACACGGAGTGTGCCGGATACGTTGCTGGCACACGGCGTGTGCCAGATACATTGAAGCGATCACCGTCGTGCTGTTCGCTTGGACCGCGGCACGGGCGGAATCGCCGGTAGCCACCTTGGCCGATGGCCCGGCCGTGGCTGCCAACCTGACGGCCATCGATGCCCAAGGACAGATCGCGTTCACCACGTCGGGAAAGCCGCGGTCGGTGCGGGCCGCCGATCTGGTCTGCTGGGGCGAATTCGCCGAGCCGGCGCACGGGCCGGTCGTCGTGTTGGCCGATGGCGGCCTGCTGGCGGCCGAGGTCACGGGCATCGACAAGGAAACCCTGGCTGCCGATTCCGACCTGCTGGGCACGCTGAAAATCCCCTTGGAGGCGCTGGCCGGCGTGCTGCTGCATCCGCCGGCCGGCCGCTCGCAGCGCGATCGGCTGCTCGCCCGCGTTGCCGCGGCCAGCGGCGCCTCGGACCGCCTCATCCTCGACAACGGCGACGAGGTGACGGGCCTGCTCGAGGGCATGGAGAACAACAGCGTGCAGCTCAAGACCGACGCCGGCCCGTTGGCCGTCGCCACGGGCCGCATCGTCGCGGTGATTTTCAATCCGGGGTTGAAGCAACCGCCCGCGCCGCGCGGCTTTCGCGCCTGGGTGGGCCTCAGCGACGGCAGCCGCTTGTTGGCCACGAAGCTGCTGCTGGCGGGCGATGCGCTGGAAGTGACCGCGGCCGGCCAGACATGGAAGATTGCAGCCAAGGAACTGGTGGCACTGCAACCGCTCGGTGGCCGGGCCACCTATCTCTCGGACCTCAAGCCGGCCGAGTATCGCCATGTGCCGTACCTCGATCTGAGTTGGCCTTTTCACGCCGATGCCAATGTGACCGGCGGCCTGTTGCGCTGCGGAGGGCGGCTCTGGCTGAAGGGGTTGGGCGTCCACAGCGCCGCGCGGCTGAGCTATGTGCTGGACCAGCCCTATCGACGCTTCCAGGCCGACTTGGGCATCGACGATTCGACCGGCGGCCGCGGCAGCGTGCTGTTTCGCGTGTTCGTCGACGGCCAGCAGCGTTGGGCCAGCGGCGCGGTCCGCGGCGGCGCGGCCCCGGCGCCCATTTCGATCGACCTTTCCGGCGCCAAGCGGCTGGATCTGGTGGTCGATTACGGCGAACGCGGCGACGAGTTGGACCACGCCGATTGGCTCAATGCGCGGCTGATCCGGTAGGGCAGGGCAGGGGAGGGGGGGGGAATCATGGAGGGCCCCATAGGCACGACGCTAAGGTGGAGGCGGCGTTTTTTTCCGGTCCCCTCTCCCTCTGGGAGAGGATTAGGGTGAGGGCCGGAGCGAAGCTTTTTGGTTGTTCGCCCTCACCATGCCCCTCTCCAGGAGGGAGAGGGGATGAGACATTGGGGAGGCACTTCCTTAACTTAGTTCGTATGGGGGGACTAATGTATTACCCCGCGATGGGGACAATTGCACCCTTTTCTCCCCAATCGGCAACTATACAGTAGTGGGTCTTGACCGCGACGGGAAACCGGCCCTGCCGCGGCCAGGGCGCCATGTGCCTCGCAGAGAGCAGATTGCATGGACCGTGACGAATTGGCGGCCGTTGTCCGAATCAACCAGGCCGGGATTTACCGATACCTGCGCTACCTGGGGGCTGACCGGCCAACCGCCGAGGATTTGGTCCAGGACACGTTCCTGGCGGCTTTCAAGAGTCGGACCGCGGACCAAGACCTTGCCAGCCCATCCGCATGGCTGCGGGGCATCGCCCGAAATCTCCTCCTGCAGCACTATCGTCGGGATCGGCGGTCTCCCGTAGTTGCCGGTGGTGAACACCTGGAGCAGGCGGAGAATACGTGGCGGTCGGTTTTCCTTCGCGATGGCGACGGTTTCGACTACGTGGAAGCCTTGCGGCGCTGCTTGCAAGATCTGCCGCCCAAGCAACGCCATGTGCTCGATATGCGTTATCGCGATGCGAAGTCTCGCGGCGAAATGTCGCAATTCCTGGGGATGTCCGAGGACGGCGTCAAGTCGCTGCTCCGCCGGCTCAGGGCCGCCCTGGCCAAATGCGTCGAAAGGCGTCTTGCGTTGGAGGCAACGGATTAAGGATGAGCACGGAAACCGAGCGCCTCATTCATATTCTGCTCTGCGAAGAAATCGGCTCCGAAACGATTCCGGACGTGACGGAGCGGGTTCTGCGGCGGGCCATGCCACGCAGCCGCCGCCTCGGGCTACGAATTGCCGCACTCGCCGCGGTTGCCGCCCTTCTTGCGGTGTGCGCGCTGGCGGGCTGGCGAATCGCCGACCGCCGCTATCCGGCGCCGCTGGCCTCGGGTGCGTACAAACTCCGCGACGCCGCGGAAGTTTGCCGTGGCGCGACCCTGGTCACCGACGACCAGCCGGCGTCGCTGACGCTGGGCGGATACTGCCAAGTCCGGCTGGAACCGAAGACCGCACTTCGCATCGAGGGGAAGAAAGGCGCGGAGGAAGTCCGTCTGGAAAAGGGGGCTGTCCGCTGTGACGTGACCCCCGGCGTCGGGGCCTTCGCGGTCCGCAGCCGGGTCGGAACGGTTTCCGTCAGGGGAACGAGATTTAGCGTCAAGCTTTTGGAAAGTAAAGGGGCGGCCCGTGGCGGAAGCAGTGGCAAGACGGTTTGGATGCTGGCCGTGGCCGTCACCGCCGGCAGCGTGAGCGTGGACCATAACGGCAGCATCGCCACGGTGTCGGCCGGCTCGCAGCAGGTGTTCGGCTACCCGCACGCGGCAAGGCCGGCTCAGGCCATATCGCCCCACGGCACAGAGAGAGTCACGCTGACGGGAATGGCCAAAGCGCTCGGCAACAGCAAGCGTAAGTTGGATCCCGGCGTCCCCAATGCCACCCTGACCGTCAGCACCGGTGGCGCCACGGCCGTTTACTACGTCTCCGGTTGGGCAGGCGTCATTCTCGCCCAGCGAGCCGATGGCAAGAAGGCCGAGGTCTCCGGGGTGGTCGCAGAGACCGGCGGCCGCAAGACGATCGCCGGAAGGTCGATGGATGCCAAAATCATTGTCGTCGAGGAAAAGGCCAGCTCCGCGGCTGTGGCGGATGAGCCGCCCCTTGTCGGCATCGTGAAGGCTGCCGCGACCAGTGCCGAAGAAGCGGCCACCGTGAAGGTTGGTCCAGCAGTCTACAAGGTCGTCAAGGAGGGCAATGGCAGGAAAGTCGCCACGGATGCCAACGGCAAGAAAGTCGAGATGAAAGGGATCGTGCAGAATAGGCGCGGCGTCAGGTGGATCACCGTGACCTCGTGCAAGATCGTAGAATAGTTCGCTACGGATTGGTTCGTGGTTCGTGGTCCCGGCGGTTGCTGGAAAACCGCCCGCACTGTCGGGACCCATTACAAAGGGAGGGGCGTATGCGCTCACATGCTGGAACATGGTTGATGTGGACCGGGCTGGCGGCAGTCATTGCGATGAACGGCCCGCTGCCAGGTGCGGAACCGAATACGAAAGACGAGCCGACCGCCGCTGGTGCGGCGGCGACCGGCCAAGGCACTGCGAAGAAAGACCGGGCCGTTGGGGCAAGGGATCCGGTGGCTTCGGCATTTGCCTTGCCTCGGGGGGTCGCGCTGACGGCCAAGCAGCAGGCGGCCTACGACGATCTGAAAGAAAACAATGAGTCCGCCCTGCGTCAGGCATTCGACGATGCCCAGCAAGCGGAAGGTGCTACGGCCAAGGCCCAGGCGCTCCGGGAGGTCAGGGAAT
>CAYYBU010000046.1:0-10446 GCA_964469945.1 uncultured Planctomycetaceae bacterium | reverse complement strand
CTCAGCGAGACTCCCTTCTGCGCGCTGATGCTCCTGCAACTTGGCTTGTGGATGAAGGCCTGCCAGACGGAATCTCCCCGCCGCGCCGCGCTCTGGGCGTTTTTCGCTGGTCTGGCCGCCGGCGCGGCGACACTGGTTCGGCCCAGTTGGTTGCTCTTTACCCCGCTAGCCGCGCTGCTGGCCGTCATCGTCAGTCGCCAGAAAAGTAGTAGGCACACGCCGTGTGCCGTCCTCCCACGCACGGCGTGTGCGGACTACACTGCCCCTGCCCGCTGGCGTCACGCGACCATCGCCGCCGCCATGCTGGTCGCCATGATCGTGGTGATGACGCCGTGGTGGATTCGCAACGCCCGCCTGACCGGCCATTTCGTGCCCACGACGCTCCAGGTCGGGGCCAGCCTCTACGACGGCTGGAGCCCGCATGCCACCGGCGCCAGCGATATGCGTTACGCCACCCGGCTTGCCGACGAGTATCGCCGGCAGCAGCCCGCGGCCGCCGACCAGTTCCCCGCCGCGCAGGAATATCGCACCGACCGTTATTTGCGTGCCGCGGCCGTGGGCTGGGCCCGCGCCCATCCGGGGGCCGCGTTTCGCCTGGTGGGGATCAAGCTGCTGCGGATGTGGAACGTGTGGCCCAACGAAGCGAGTTTCTCCAGTTGGCCCGTGCGGCTGGTGGTGGCCGTCAGTTATCTTCCCGTGGTGGCACTGGGTCTGCTGGGAGTTTTCCGCACACTGTCGTCGTCCGCCTGGCGTTATATCTTGTGTTGGCTTCCCGCCTGTTATTTCAGTGCCCTGCACACGGTTTTTGTCGCCTCGATCCGCTACCGCCAACCGGCCATGCTGGGGCTGATGGTGTTGGCGGCGGGCGTACTTGCATCTCGCTGGACCGCGGGCTGTTTATCGAGTCTTTGCCGCACAACCACGGAGGGTTGTTGGCCATCGTCGCACGCCTGATCAACTCCTGTTGGTTCTGTTTCAAGTGGGGCCTGATCCTGCTGGTGCTGGGGGCTGCGCTGGCGGTGCCCTATTTCTATCGCCGCATGGATGAGGAGATCCGCGACCACATGGAACGGCACATCGCCCAGCAGTATCCGGGCCTGAAGGTCGCGATCCGCTCGGCCGTGCTGGTCAAGGGCGAAGGGATCGAGATCCGCGGCCTGTCGATCTTGGAACCGGGCGCGGAGGGTCCCCGCGCCGAGTTGCTCACGTTCGAGGAATGCTTCCTGCACTGCCGCACCGACTTGCAGGAGTTGATCGGCGGCGAGCCGGAGATCACGCAGGTGACCATGCGTCGCCCCACGTTGCGCATGACGCGCCGCCGCGACGGCTCGTGGAGCGCCGCCAAGCTCCTGCCGCTGCCGAAACTGAGCAAGCGGGCGCCGCAAGTGACGATCGAAAACGGCACGATCGAGGTTTTCGATCCCAGGAAGAGCCCCTCCAGCACGCTGACCCTGCGGGACGTCAACCTGACGCTGACGCCCGCGGCCGACGGTCCGACGCCCACCTCGCCCGACGAAACCCGCAAACTGCAGGGGACCTTGAGCGGCGACTATTTTCGCCACGTGAATTTCGAGGGCGTGGTGCAACCGCACCGGCCGGGATTTGCCATCAGCGGGTCGATCGAGGGCCTCGATATTTCCTCCGATCTGTGGGCTGCGCTTCCCGGAACGATGGCCGCCAAACTTGACGGGCTGGGGGCCGTTCGCGGCCAGGGGGAGTTGGACTTCCGCGTCGCCTATGATGCGGCGGCCCCCACGCCCCTGCAGTTCAGCCTCCTGGGCCGCATGAGCCGCGGCCGCATCGACGACCGCCGCCTGCCGCATCCGTTGACCGACGTCCGCGCCGTGGTGCGGTTGGACAACGCGGGCTTCAGCATCGACGAGCTTTCCGCCAGCAGCAACCAGGCGACGCTGCGGCTGGCAGCCCGCGGCAAGTCGCTGGAAGCGGGGCAGCCGCTGGCCGTGCAGGCGGAGATCCGGCAACTGGAGCTCGATCGCCAGTTGGTCGCGGTCCTTCCCGAGAACCTTCAGGAGCAATGGTACAAGTATCGCCCCGACGGCCAGATCGATGCCGACGTGAAGCTCGTCTACGACGGCCGGCGCTGGTATCCGCAATTGTCGGTGCGTTGCCTGGATGTTTCCTTTGCGCACTACAAGTTTCCCTATCGGCTGGAACATGGCAAGGGGACCCTCTCGCTGCGCGACGACGTGCTGCAGGCCAGCCTGACCGCCTACAGCGGCAACCAGTTGGTCCACGTCGACACGCAGTGGCAGCATCTCGGATCGGCCGCAACCGGCTGGGTGGAGGCCCGCGGCGAGGGTCTTCCCATGGACGAGAAACTGCTGGCCGCGCTTCCCGATCGTTCCCGCGCCGTGGCCCGCGCGCTGGACCTCCGCGGCACGCTGGACTTCCAGTATCGCCTCTGGCGGCAGGCGGCCGAGGAGCGCGTGCATCAGACCCTGCGCATCGACGCCAATCGCTGCTGGATTCGCTACGAGAAATTTCCCTATTCGCTGGCCAATATTCACGGCGCCTTGGCCATGAGCGACGGCCAGTGGACCTTCGACGGCCTGGAGGGAACCAACGGCAACACCCGCGTCACCTGCCAGGGCCACCTCACGCCCACGCCGCAAGGCAACGAGCTGTCGTTGCAGTTTCGCGCCAACGACGTGCCCCTGGAAGAAGAGCTGCGCGACGCCTTGGGCCCCGCCATGCGGCAGGTGTGGAACTATTTGAAGCCCCGCGGCATGATCGACCTGGTGGCCGAGCTGCACTATCTGGATGGGCCCAACCTGTTGGGCGTCACCGTCCGCGCGGAGCCGCGGAGCGAAATCAGTTCCATCGAGCCGACGCAGTTTCCCTACCGCCTGGAGAAACTGCAAGGCGTCATCAGCTATAGCAACGGCCACGTGACCTGCGAGCATTTCAAGGCCGAACACGGGGCGGTGAAACTGGCGGCCAGTGGCGGCTGCGATTTCTTCCCCGATGGCGGCTGGCGGCTGCGCCTCGAGGGGCTCTCCGTGGACCGGCTGCGGGTGGACCGCGAGCTGATGCAGGCCCTGCCGGCGCGGCTGAAACGGGCGCTGGCCGAGATCAACCCCAGTGGCTTGCTCAGCCTGCAAGGAAACTTCGACCTCCAGCGCGGCGGCGCCCCGGATGATCCCGTCCGCTCGCAATGGAAACTGGCCCTCGGCCTGCACCAGGCGGGCCTCGACTGCGGGGTGCGATTGGAAAACATCCACGGCGGCCTGACGCTGGCCGGCGCGGCGGACGGCCGCAGCTTCTACACCACCGGCGAGTTGGCCCTCGACTCGCTCACCTACAAAGACTACCAGTTCACCCAGGTCAGCGGACCGTTCTGGATCGACGATGGGCACGTCCTGCTCGGCACGTTGGCCGATCGGCGACGCAACGAGCTGACCGCGGCCGGGGGACTTGTCTCCTTCCCACCGCCTGGCGAACGACTGGCCGCCGCGCAGCGTCCCCGCTCGCTGAGGGCCGGCATCTTCGGCGGCACCGTTTACGGCGACGCCAAGGTGGAACTGGGCCCCCAGCCGCGCTACGGCATTCATGCCAGCCTGATCGACGGACAGCTCGCCCGCTGGGCGCAGGAAACGCTCGTCAACCGCCAAAACCTCAAGGGCCAGGTCATGGCCGTGGTCGATCTGTGGGGCACCGGCCGCACCCGCAACACGCTGGGCGGCCGCGGCGGCATCGAACTTCGCAACGCCAACATCTACGAGTTGCCGGTGATGATCTCCCTGCTGAAGCTGCTGAGCATCCGCGCCCCGGACGCCAACGCCTTCAGCAAGAGCGACATCAATTTCCGCATCGAGGGCGAGAACATCTATTTCGACCGCCTCGATTTCACCGGCGACGCCATCAGTCTGCTGGGCAAGGGCGAGATGAACATGCAATCGATCATTCATTTGGCGTTCACGTCCATCGTCGGTCGCGGCGACATCGACCTGCCCCTGATCCGCAACTTGTACACCGGCGCCAGTCAGCAGTTCATGTTGATCCACGTCGATGGCACCTTGCAGAACCCGGAAATGCGCAAGGAAGCCTTTCCGGGCGTGAACAAGGCGCTGCAGCGATTGCAGAACGATTTACAGCCCAACGCCGCTTCGCCGGGCCAATATCCGGCGGCCCGCGGGCCCGCGCTGGCGAATTAAGGAGATTCGGCCGCAGATGGAAACGGATGGCGCACGGATGGAAGACCTATACTTGAATATCCGTGTTGCATCCGTGCTTATCCGTGGCTAACCGTGGCATGGCTTCTCTAGCGTGTTAGGAGGTGCCGTATGAGCGTAGGACCGATGATCGGAATCGCCGGCAGCATGGCCGGCTCGCCGTTGGCCCAGATCAAGGGCTCCGACGTGGAACGAACCCAGCAGGACGCCGGCGCGCAGCAGCGGGGCGTGCAGAACGAGCTAAAGGCCGAAAGTGCGGCCGGCGTCGGCCAGGCCGACGGCGAGGACCATCAGACGGCCGACCGCGACGCCGACGGCCGCCGTCCCTGGGAATGGCCGGCCGCAAAGAAGCCCGCCACCGCGGCCGATCAGGAGCCCGCGCCGCCCAAAGATCCCGGCGGGGACAGCGGCAATCTGTTGGACCTGAGCGGCTGAGGGGCGGGGAAGAAGGGGACAGGTCCATGTTTTCGGACTGCGTCCTCTCCGTAGATCGCCGCGAATGGCCGAAAAATGGACCAGTCCCCGCCCGCCCCGCGAACGGTTACCGCGTCCGGACGAGCGGCGGGCTACTGCACGCGCACCTCTTGCAGGCACATGCCGTAGCGGCCGCCGGGTGGAATGGCGGGGTAATGCGTGCCGAACCAGCCGTTGGTGAAATTGGCCGCATAACAGAGCCAGAAAGTGCGGCCGTCGGCGGCGATGAACTTGCTGGGAATGTTGACGAAATACGCCTGCACGCCGAAATCCTTCATGTAGGTGACCAATTTCCACGGCCCGGTCACGCGGTCGGATTCGAGCAAGTAAGTATTGTATCGCGATAGGGTGTTGCCGCCGTCGGTGACGCACATGAAGTATTTCTTCAGCGGCGCCAGGTAGGTGGTCGTCACGCAGCCCATGTTGTTGTTCCAGGCGGCGATGGGCCGGGCCTCGGCCAGCTTGGGGCTCCAGCGATCGCCGCCATCGCCGCCGCGGCCGGCGAAGAACTCGTACTTCGAGCCGTCGTTGATGGTCTCGATGCTGGGGGTCACGCGGGCGAGATAAATCTCGTCGCCGGTGATCCAACTGCAATTGGCGTAACGTGGGTGGGGGTTATGGCCCGAGGCCCCCTGGCTTACCAGATAGGCCTTGCCGTCGGGGGAGTGCTCCATGTTCTTGCCGAAATCGACGAAGTGGGCGGAGCCGAAGCGGACCGGCTCGCCGTGCAGGGCCGCTTCGCCCAGCAGCGGCTTGGCCGGCGTGCGGGGCGTCTCGGTCCAGGTGCGGCCGAAATCCTTCGACCAGCGGAACCCGACCAGCGGTCCCAGCCAGGGCCAGTTGTAGAGTTGGCCGTCGTGCGTGTATCCGCCCGCCGGATGCAGGCAGTAGGTGCCGTAGTACCAGACGCCGTTATAGACCAGGCTGCCGCAGGGATAGCGGCCCTCGTAGGGTCGCGGGCTGCTCTTGAACAAGGTGGCATTTTTCACCACCAGGTGCAGCGGATCGTCGCCGACGATGGTGGCCTGGCCGGTCGTGGCGCCCTCGCCTCCCGAACCGCTGCTGACGCCGTTGACGTTGCCGTCGGTCCAAGGCGAATACTGGTTACCGTCGGAGGCCCAGGAGGGATACCAGGTATCGGCGTTGGCATACTCGGCGTGCCGGCCGGTGAAGGACAGCCCGTGGAATTGCGCCGACTTGGGGAAGGGGCAATCCGCCGGCGGCGTCGAAGGCCAGGGACCGACGCCGGGCGTGGCGGGGGCCTCGGCGGCCAGGGCGACCGCCGACCATGCCAGTCCGATGACCAAGCAGCAGAGGGCAAGGATTCGCAGGCTCGCTTTCATAAGGGCACCTCGGGGGTGGTCTATTGAGTCCCGTGTTGATATCGTGGCGAGGCAGGAAGAAAACTACCTGCCGCTGTAGGGAACGCCCTCCGCGGCGTTCCGTGCGTCACCGAGAAACCGGAACGCCACGGAGGGCGTTCCCTACAACGGTTCAACCTGCTGCCGGAGCGTCCGCGCCGTGGAGCGATTTCGCGTTGCTCAGCAGCGGCCAGCCGAAGCCGTAGAGGGCAACCACCACGAAGCAGATCAACGGCACGACGAAACTGCGGGACATGTCGTATTGGTCGGCGACGGTGCCCATCACCTTGGGGAGGACGGCGCCGCCCATGATCGCCATGACGATGAAGGCCGCTGCCTTTTTCGCCTGGGCGCCCAGGCCGAAAATGCCCAGGGCGAAAATGGTGGGGAACATGATCGACATGCAGAAATAGCTGACGAAAACGCAGGCCACCGACAGCCATCCCAGCTTGAGGAAGATCAACAGGCAGGCGACGACGTTCAGCAGGCCGTAGAGGCCGAGAATCTTGTGTGCCGCGAACTTCCGCAGCAGACCGGCGCCCGAAAAACGGCCGAACAGGAAGCAGAGAAAACCGAAGGAGGCGAGCATGGCGGCGCCCTTGTCGGTGATGCCGAGGGTGCCGTCGTGGTAGGCGAGCATCCCGGGATAGGCATCCGCCAAGAGGAGGCGGTTCAAGCGGGCCCGATTCTCGCCCTCGGGCTTCTCCAGCAGTTGCCGCGTGCTTTCCCCCAAAGCGATGCCGCTGAACCGCTGGGGATCGTAGAGAAGCTGCTCCTGCTTGGCGGTCTTCGGATCCTGCCGGACGATCTTGTTCAGGTCTTGGGTCAAGGCGGCCAACAACGGTTTGGGATCCGAGGCAGCGCCCTGGTAGTCTGTCAGGGCGCGGCTCGTTTCGTCGGACAACTGGCTGCTCACGAAGACGGACACGGGGTCGGCCTTGCGCTTCAATCTGTCGGCCAACGCCGGCAGATCCTTGATGTCGTCCCGCACGACCCGCGTCTTGACGCCGATGAAGTCGCGCGTCTTGGCGGCGAACCAGGTATTGCTCGTTCCTGCGCGCCACGAGGCGGGGACGGCCGGAGCGTCCTCGGTCATGTAGTTGATGAAAAAGCTGAAAATGCCCGCTTGGGCAGCCACGTACAAGAACTGGACCAAGGTGGCCGCCGAGAAGTGCGGATGCGACCACATGCTGTGATGGGAGATCCGCACCGCCATCGGGATGAACGCCAGGGCGGTAATGGCGGTCAACAGCGTCGCGGCCGTGCAAATCAGCACCAGCAGCGAATTCTCGGCGGTGATCGTCAGGGCGGCGGGATGGGGAACGTGCGAAGCCAGGCCGACCAGACTTTCGCCGATGCTGCAGGCCGAGGCGATCAGCCGCAGGATATAGGCGCAGATGGCGATCAGCACCGTGGCATTGAGGACCAGGAACACATAGACCAGCCAACGATTGACCTTGCGCGTGGCACCGGCTGTGGGCTGTGCGGCGGCGCCCTTGCCATTGCTGTCGTCGAGGTGATAATCGTCCTCGGCCTTGATGTCGGGAACGTTGGCGAAATAGAACACGACCGCCAGCGTGAGCACCACGCCGGCGACGATGACATAGGGAATGTACAGCGTCTCGCTGCCGGTGCTTCGTCCGGCCGCGTCGGTGGAATAGAAGAACAGGCCGCCGATGATCGGTCCGAAGATCCAGCCGACGCCGTTGCAGGATTGGGCCAGATTGATGCGCGTGGCCGCATAGCGCGGCGGTCCGAGCACCGTCGAGTAGGGGTTGGCCACCGTTTCCAGGAAGGTCAGGCCGGCGGCGATGAAACAAACCCCGGCGAGGTAGCCGACGAACGCGGTGGAAGCCGACAAGTGGCCGGCGCGGGCCATGGCGTTGATGTGCGTGGCGGGCAGGAACCAGAAGCCGCCGGCGGCCACCATCAACAGGCCGGTGATGATGCCGCCTTTGTAACCGAGCTTGCTGGCCAGCCAGCCCGCTGGCATTGCCATCAAGAAGTATCCCAGGTAGTGGGCGAACTGCACCCAGGCCGATTGCGACTTGGTGAGGCTCAACTCGTCCTGGAAGTGCTTGTCCATCACGTCGATCATGCCGTTGCAGAGTCCCCAGAGGAGGAACAGCGAACTGACGAGGATGAAGGTGAACATCAGGTTCGTCCCGTCGCTGGCGACGAACATGCCCTTGCTTTTGCTGCCGGTGCTCATGGTAATGTGGTGGGTGCCGAGGTTTTTGGGTATCGTTTCGACAAGCTCCATGCCCAAGGCGGCGGCCTGGGGCCGGCGGGAGGAGCCGCCCCCCGGAACGTCTTTCGTGCTTCCCGGAGGTGCAATGCGATAATTCGTCGTTCATTATCCTCGCCCTCGTGGTTCTTGTAAACACCCCGCGCGCCGCGGCTCTGTGAGCCGCGGGAAACGGCCTAAAAATGGACGCGGCTCGATCTTTTGCCTGTTCCCCGGTTCGCCGGCCATGTATAATGGCTTTCGGCCCCAAGGATTCCGCCCCCGCTAGCCGACGAGGATGCCCACAGATGCCGCAACTGACGATGGAGGTTTCGCACGCCCTGGGACAAGAGCAGGCCCTGGAGCGGCTGAAAGAGAAATTCAGCATGGCCAAAGATGCCTACCGGGCGCACCTCAGCGAGTTTCGCGAGCAGTGGAACCAAAGCACCTTGGACTTCGGTTTTCGCGCCGCCGGCATGAACGTCTCCGGCACCCTGGCGGTGGAGGCGGCGGCCGTCCGGCTGCACGCCGAGTTGCCCTGGGCGGCGATGATGTTCAAGGGCATGATCGAGAAGCAGGTCCGCGAGGAACTGGGCAAGTTGCTCACGTAAGGACCCGCGTCAGAATAAGTTGAGCAAAGGGGTTCGCAAAGACATGCCTTCCGGAAGACGACGTTCCTCGCGCCGGCAGGCTTTGACCGTGCAGCGTTTGCCGGTGAAATTCGTCAGCGACGCCCGGCGGGTGATTACCCGTTTTTTCGATCCCGGCAGCGAAGGCCGCATTCATCACATTTTCGACCGCGTCGAGTCCCTCTCCGACGCGCAGGTGGAGCGCATCCTGGCGCAGGTGCTCCGCGACTTCTGCCGCCGACACGTCGGCATCGAGGACGCCTTCGAAGAGCACTACCGCATGGCCGCGTCGCGCATCGGCAGCCCCGCGGAACTGTCGCCCAGCCGCCGTCTCCTGGTCGGCTCCTACTTCACCATGGAGTACAGCTTCGAGTCGGCGGCCCTGTTCAATCCGTCGATCGTGCCGCATCTGGACCAGGGTAACCTCACCCGGGGGGCGATACGTTTCATCATGAGCCTGCGGGCGACCGGCGAGGGGCATCTCTCCTCGATCGTCTTCCGCACCGGCGTCATCGAGGCTGACCACACCATCCATATCGCCCCCCCGACGCGCTTGGCCAGCCGTTTGCGCATCTTTCCCGATCGCCTCTACGACAAACGTTTGTTCCACCGCAAGCTCAAGGACATCGGCGTCTACGAGGCGGCCATCGACCTGACCTTGGAGCGGCTGGGCGACAATTTCACCTACGCGCAGCTCGAACATGCCGTGACCGCGGCCCGCGCGGCGGCCCCGGGGAAACTGCAATCCGAGGAGGCCACCGAGAGCATCCTCTGGCTGGCGCGGTCCAACTACGAGTTGGTGCTCTCCCGCGACGCCGACGCCTCGGAAGTGGTCATCTTCCCGCAAAGCAGCAACGAGAGCCACGGCATCGAGGACCTGCGGCTGGTGCGCTTCGTCGACGACGACGGCACGCTGACCTTCTTCGGCACCTGCTCGGCTTACGACGGCTACCGGGTGTTGCCGCAACTGATCGAAACCAAGGACTTCCTCCGCATCAAGGTGCATACGCTCAACGGCGCCCGCGCGCAGAACAAGGGCATGGCGCTGTTTCCGCGGCGGATTGGCGGACATTACGTGATGTGCTCGCGCATCGACGGCGAGAACCTCTATATCATGTACTCCGACATCGTCCATTTCTGGGAGACGGCCGAGTTGCTGCAAACGCCCAAGCACCCCTGGGAGTTCGTGCAGATCGGCAACTGCGGCTCGCCCCTGGAAACGCCCGAGGGCTGGCTGCTGTTGACCCACGGCGTCGGTCCCATGCGCACCTATTGCATCGGCGCCATGCTCCTGGACCTGAACGATCCGCTGCGGGTGCTGGGCTATCTGGATGAGCCGCTGATCATGCCGCGGGAGCGCGAACGCGACGGCTACGTGCCCAACGTGGTCTACACCTGCGGGGCCATGATCCACAACGACCGGCTCTATATTCCCTTCGCCACTTCCGACAGCATGACGCAATTCGCCTTCGTGCCGTTGCAACAATTGCTCGACCGGCTGGTCAAGTAAGGCGTCGGAAGACAATTAACTACCGCAATCGACGATGAAAGCGTCATTGTAG
>CAYYBU010000045.1:5543-10505 GCA_964469945.1 uncultured Planctomycetaceae bacterium | reverse complement strand
GCGCGATCGACATGGAAGCGCTGGCCGAGTTCGCCGAGCCAGGCGATATCGAGCAGCTCAACAACCTGGCCCGGCAGATCGAGCAATACCTCCGCGACCTGGCCGAGGGCCAAGGTCTGGAGAAGACGGCCCAGGGCTACCGGCTCACGCCCAAGGCATACCGGCTCTTCCAAGGCCGCCTGCTGGAGCGGATCTTCAGCAACCTGGAGGCCTCGCGGACCGGACGGCACCAGGGGCCCGTCGTGGGCGAAGGGGCCGTCGAGATGCAGCAGACCAAGACCTACGAGTTCGGCGATTCGCTGGCCAACATGGATATCCCCGGCTCGCTGATCAATGCGCTGATTCGCGAGGGGCCGGGGCTGCCCGTCCGGATGCGGCCGGACGACATCGAGATCTACCGCACCCGCAATACGCCCAAGTGCGCCACGGCGGTGCTTTTGGACATGAGCGGCTCGATGCGCTACGACGGCTTGTACGTCAACGTGAAACGCATGGGGCTCGCCCTGGAGGGGCTGATCCGCCGCGAGTATCCGGGCGATTGGCTGCAATTCATCGAGGTCGCCACCTTTGCCAAGCCGCGGCAGCCGGGCGAGATCGTCACCTTGTTGCCCAAGCCGGTGACGCTGTTCGATCCCGTCGTGCGGATCTGCGCCGACATGAGCGACGAGCATGTCAGCGAAATGCAAATCCCCGGCCACTTCACCAACATCCAGCACGGGCTGCAATTGGCCCGGCAACTACTGTCCACGCAAGACACCCCGAATCGGCAGGTCATTCTCATCACCGACGGCCTGCCGACGGCCCACTTCGAGGGGCACAACCTCTACCTGCTTTATCCGCCCGACGCCCGCACCGAAGAGGCCACCATGCGTGAAGGCCGCCTCTGCCAGCGCGAGGGCATCACCATCAACATTTTCCTCTTGCAGAGTTGGTGGCAGTCCAGCGAAGACGTGCAGTTCGCCCACCGGCTGTCCGAATCGACGTCCGGCCGCGTCTTCTTCACCGCCGGCAAGGACCTCGATCGCTACGTGGTCTGGGATTACGTGAAGCGGCGGCGGGAAATCCTGGCGTAAGACTAGATGAGCCCGCCGAGCCCGTAGGTCAGGCTGTGCCTGACTTTGTTCGACGCGTCAGGCACAGCCTGACCTACAGGTTGCGGCGGCGCCGCCGCCACAGCCAAACCAGCACGGCCCCGACAACAACTACGCCGACGACCACGGCGCCCATCCGGCCGATCCAATGCGCTACCAGCCGCCAACTCTCCCCGGCCAGATAGCCGGCCGCTACCGAGGCCGCCGACCACAGCAGGCCACCCAGCACGCTGTAGGCGACGAATTGCCGGTAGCGGAGGTGCGATGCGCCCGCCACGAAAGGCACCAGCGCCCGCAGAAAAGGCGACATCCGTCCCAACAACACCGTCTTGCCGCCGTGGCGGGCGAAGAACCGATCGACCCGCCGCAGGTGCTCCGCCCGCAGGCCGAAGCGGTTGCCGTGCCGCAGGATCCACGGCCGCCGCAGCCGGCGCCCGAATTCATAGCCCATCAGGTTGCCTCCGATGGCGGCGGCCGAGACAACGAGCCCCACGATCCAGAGGTCCAAAACACCTTGGGAGGCCAGGAAACCGCCGAAGATGGCCGCCGTCTCACCGGGAACCAGAAAGCCGATGAAAGCGGCGCATTCCAGGAAAACCACCACGGCTATAATCAGGTAGGCCCCGTATCCCAGTTGCCCGACAACGTCGAGAATATGGTTGAGCATACGGACTGCTTTGGCTCGGACCCGCATCAGAACGAGTTGGGCAACCTATTCTGATGCGGCGCCGCGCTCTTCGTGGTTGAAGTGCAATTCCAGGGGGTGAGAACCGGCGTCGATCGCTTCGGTCGTCCAGCGGTACTGGGCCGTCGCGATCAACGCCGCGGCCGACTGGAAGTAGCGGTTCATCTCGATCAGGTCCACCTCGCGGATCGGGCTCCCGGCGGACCGGACCGCATGACGCGAAACGATCAGCACATGATACTTGCCCGGCTGCGGCACGACCAGGGAGAACTCGCCCGACGCCCGCGCCCGCGTGTAGGCCCCGCCCAACTGGCGGATGGCCTGCAAACCGGGCTGCGAATCCGCCGGCGGGGGATCCTGCGGACGGAGCCCTTCGACGGCCAGCGGTCGTAGCGGAGATTCGCCTGCCGGCAGGACCACGATCACCGCATCGGCGTCGGCCACGTCCTGGCCGGCTTGCGGGCTGTAGCTCAGCCGGCCTTCCACCCACACACGCTGCTGACCCGGCGCGGCGGCTGCGTTCGGCCTTTCCGGAGTCGCGTTTCCACTGCCGATCCAATAGCCCAGCGCGAACGCCGCCGCCGCCAGGCCCACGCCCACCAGAGCTTGGTAGTAAAGCAGGCGGCGAGGAAAGAGCACCATGTCGCGGGGCACGTGGCGGGAGGCTTCCGAGGGTTCGCTCATGGCGAAGGTCCTGGCTTTTTTTGGGGCGCTTCACTCATGCCGGGCCGCGGCCGGTTCCTCTTCGTCCTGGCGGTCCGCTGGCGGTTGCGCCGACTCGCCCAGGGCGTGAAAACCCTGGAGCAAGACCAGGCTTACCAGGTCGACGATCCAAAGAATTCCGCAGCCCAGGGCGATGTACTTCAACGCGACCCCGCCATCTTTGTCACTCATGGCCGCCAAAAGAGCGGATACCGCCACCAACACGCTGATGGCGATGGGCAGCACCACCAGGGCGGCGAGCAGTGGAAGGATGGCGCGGGAGGTGATGGATTTGCGGGCCATAGGATATTCCCTAGTTTTCCCAATTTTGCAGGGATGGCGAGCGATTGTCAAGGTGAACAATTCGGACAGCGTGCCAGCCGACTTTCCTTGACATGGCCCCCGTGAAGAACACAATGGAGGGAGGGAACCGCGCGAATTGTAGTAGGCACACGCCGTGTGCCGTCCGTCCATTCGGCTCACGCCGTGTGCCGTCCGGCTATACGGCACACGGCGTGTGCCTGCTACAAAAACCACGGCACACCGCGTGTGCCTGCTGCAAATGAGACGCATGATGAAATCACTTCGCCATCACACCCGCTTGACGCTCCTGCTGTGCGCCGCCGCGCTGTGGGTTGCCGGCCCGCTACGGGCCGCCGAAGTGCTCATGAAAGACGGCCGCCTGCTGACCGGAATGCTGGGTGAAATCTCCGGGCTGGCCGATCTTCCCACCATGACCGAGGGCGGCGGCGAAAAGTTGCGGCCCATCGTTTTTCTCGACGACAACTTGCGGCGAACCTTCGTCTCCAAACGACAAATCCAGGAGGTTCGCCCCGACACGGTCGGGCAAGTCGAAGAGAAGTTCAACCTGCTGCACCAGCGGACGGCGCACGCCGGCGCCATGGTCAAGACGGCCGGGCCGTTGGTCCAGATCGACCCCTTCGACGAGTTCGGCCGCCGCATCATCACCATGAACACCAACCGCGGACCGCTGAAGATCATCCAGGGCATCACCGAGATCACGCCGCAGTGGACCAAGGTCGAGGGCATCACCTACATGTGGGACATGCGGATCGCCACCAGCTCGATCCCCTCGGACGTCTTGCATAAGATTCTGCTGAAGCAGATCGACAAGGACCCCGTCGGCCAGCGGATGAAAATCGCCCGCTTCTACATGCAGGCCGAGCGCTACCCGGAGGCCAGCAAGGAGTTGAAAGACCTGTTGAAGGAATTTCCCGACGATACGGCCCTGCGCGAGCAGTTGGCCCCTTCGATCAAGTCGTTGGCCCAGCACATCGCGCAGAAGACGCTGCGGGAATTGAAGCTCCGCCGCGACGCCGGGCAGCATGAAATGGTACTGGCCCTGCTGAAGAAATTCCCCGCCGACGACGTGGCCGGCGAAATCTTGCAGGCCGTGCGGGAAATGATCCAGGAATACGAGACCTTGCAGGCGCGCCGCGGCCAGGTCGTCAAGCAATTCGACGATCTGCTGGCTAACGTCAAGGAGCCGGCCACGCGGCGGGCCATCGAGCCCTTGCGGCGGGAGATCGGCGAGGAATTGGGCTACGATACGCTCGACCGCATGGCGGCCTTCCTGCTCAACGCCGAGGGGAACGAGCCGGCCGAGGATAAGCTGGCGCTGGCCATCAGCGGCTGGCTGTTGGGCCCGGACGCCGCCACCACGAAATTGACCACCGCGCTGTCGATCGCGCGGATGCGGGAGTTGGCCCAGCAATATCTCAACGAGCCGATCAAGCTCAACCGCGCCCGCCTGCTGCACGAGTTGCCCTCGGAAGAAGCGGCCACGCCCGTCATGTTGGCCAGCCTGTTGGCGCACATGAAGCCGCCCTACGACTTGCCCGACCCCATTTCCGAGCGCACCCCCGGCTATTACGACATCGAGGTGCCGCTGCTGCCCAAGGAGGCCCCGGTCCACTACTTCCTGCAACTTCCGCCGGAGTACAATCCCTATCGCCACTACCCCATGGTCGTTACCCTGCACGGCGCCGGCACCACCGCCGAGCAGCAGATCGACTGGTGGGCAGGGGCCTGGGGCAACAAGATCCGCACCGGCCAGGCGGCGCGCTACGGCTACATCGTGCTCGCCCCCGAGTGGGCCGCCGATCACCAGGAAAAATACGAGTATTCCGCCCGCGAACACGCCATCGTCTTGGGCTGCTACCGCGACGCCTGCCGTCGTTTCGCCGTCGATACCGACCGCGTCTTCCTCAGCGGCCATTCCATGGGCGGCGACGCGGCCTGGGACATGGGGCTCTCGCATCCCGATCTGTGGGCGGGCGTGATTCCGATCGTCGCCGAGTCGGACCGCTTCTGCAGCCTCTATTGGGAGAACGCCCGCAACCTGCCCTTCTACACCATCGCCGGCGAATTGGACGGGGCCAAGATGACCAAGAACGCCCGCGATCTCGATCGTTATCTGAAGCGGGGCTACAATACCACGGTGGTCGAATACCTGGGCCGCGG